>JBFFXF010000057.1:0-32052 GCA_041569895.1 Planctomycetota bacterium
AGCCAGAGCAATCTCGAGAGCCTCGAAGGGTTTCATGAGAACCTCCGGCCCGTGCCCGGTCTCGGGTGGGGAGAGAGACAGAGACCAGACGGGGACGGGGCCGGGAACGGGGACGGCACCGACCACCGAGATTCATGTCCGCGTGCCCAGCGATCCGAACTATACTTCTATAGCCCGACACGATCCTGAGAGGGCGTCTGGCCGGCGCTTCTCCGCCCTGGCTTTGTCGCTCGGCCTCGACGATACTCTCCGTTGTATCGCATCGGCCTCGCTTCGCGCCAGGACGAAGAATCGCTCGGCCAGCCACACCACTCAGAATCGCGCCGCGCTATTTGAATGCCTCATTCGACCTCCCTCGACTTCGAAGGAACGACCGATGACCACCACCGACCGACACGCTCCTCTCTCACGCCCTCTCCAGTGGCTCCGCCTGCCGGCGCTCCGCGTCTCACTCGTCGTGCTGCTCGCCGCCGCCGCGCCCGCGGTCGCCGCGCCGCGATGGATCAACGATGGCACGGATCGGCCGCCGAGGCTGAGCGTCGAGCAGGCGATCTGGGCGATGGGCAAGCTGCCGCGAGACGGCGCGGAGTGGAGCCGTGAGGAGAAGGTGGCGCGCATCGCGGCCGCGAAGTTCGACGGCTTCATGGTCTTCCTCCCCGGGAGCGAGGAGGAGCAGAATGCCTGGCGCGCCCTCGCCGAGAAGCACGGGCTCGCGATCACGCTGCAGTGCGCGCCCGCGAACCTCGACGACCTGCGAGTGGCGCTCGACGCGTGCGAGCGCATGAACGCGCGCGGCCTGGTGGCGATGATCCGGCCGACCTTCGTCACGTACGAGGAGGGCGCCAGGAAGATTCGCACGATGATGGAGGCGAGCGCCGAGGCGGGCGTGCCCTTCTACCTCGAAACGCACCGCGGCACGATCACGCAGGACCTGATGCTGACGAAGCGCTGGGCGGAGACGATTCCGGGAATCCAGTTTCACGCCGACCTGTCGCACTTCGTGATCTCCTACGAGGTCGGCCGCCCGCCACCCCCGCCGATCGCCGAGGCGTTCGACGCCATCCTGACCCGCGCCGGCATGGTCGACGGTCGCATCGGCAACGGGGAGCAGGTGCAGATCGACATCGGACCCGACGGCGACACGCGACACGCGCGCCTCTTCGCGGGCTGGTGGAAGCGGGCGATGGTCTCGTGGCTCAAGCGCGCGAAGCCCGGCGACGTCTTCGTCTTCAAGCCCGAGCTCGGCCCGCCGGGGTACTCGATCGTCGGTCCGGACGGACGCGAGCTCTCCGACCGCTGGGCGCAGGCGCTGGTGATGCGCGATCTGGGAATCCGCACGTGGAACGCGGCGGTGAAGGAGGCGGGAGTCGGCCAGCCATGGGCGCCCGGTGGCGACAGGCCCGCGAAGCCAGCGCTCGCGGCGGCGCCGAAGCTCGAGGGCGAGATCTTCGACATCTTCATTCTGCGCGGCAGCTGCTTCAAGCTCGGCGACTACTATCTGGCCGGCCAGCCGGTGCAGCCGGCCTACGCGTCGGCGAAGGAGATCGGCATCAAGTCGATCGTCAACGTCCGCATGGAGCGCGAGCTCGCCGGCCTCGGCTACAGCATCGCCGACACGGTCGCGGCGCTGGATCTCGAGTACCACCATATCCCGGTCGCGCCCTCGAACATGGATGACGCGCGCGCGAAGCGTTTCATCGACATCGTGAGGAAGGCGAAGAAGCCGGTCCTCATCCACGGCTCGAACGGCAACCGCGTCTGGGGACTGTGGGCGCTCTTCGCGGGCTCGGAGTTCGGCGTGCCGGTCGATGAGACAAAGGCGCTGGCGGCGAAGTGCCAGATCCGGAAGCTCGTGATCGAGGACTTCGTGCGGGATTACCTGAAGCGGCACGGCCGCTGACGGCGGTCCCTTTTTCCTTCGCCGGCTCCAGGCCCGCGGATTAGACTGACGACACGCGGCAGTTGGTGGCCGCGGCAGGGTCGGCCTGTCGGTGTGGAGGAGATCGCGTGACAGAAACCCCGTCTCGGGGTGCATGCCCCACGTTGCTTCTCGTCGCGTGCGTTGCGTTCTTCCTCGCCTCGCATCCGATCCGCGCCCAGGTGGTGATCAACGAGATCCTCGGGGCGAACCGCTTCGGCGCCGTCGACGAGGACGGCGACACGTCCGACTGGGCGGAGCTGGTCAACGTCGGGGGCGTGCCGATCGACCTCGACGGCTACGGGCTCAGCGACGATCCGCGCCTCACCCACCGGTGGACCTTTCCGCGCACGGTGCTCGACCCCGGCGAGCGCCTGCTCGTCTGGTGCTCGGGAAAGAACCGATTCCAGCCTCCGCCCGATGTCCTCGAGAGCGAGGATTCGCCCGCCGCCTTCTCTCCGGACCTCGTCAGCCTCGAGCACGAGTGGCGTTACCTCGCCGGCGCGCCGACCGACGTCGGTCCACCGGCGGGATGGAGCACGCTCGAGTTCGACGACGGCGCGTGGAGCCGGGGCCGCCCGGGTTTCGGTTTCGACCGGCTCGGCGCCGCGGAGGAGCTGACGACGCTGCTCCCGGAGGGGAGCACGGCGGCGTTCTTCCGCGGACGCTTTCGAGTCAACGGCGACGTGCCCCGGAACCTCGTGTTGCGCGTGCGGTTCGACGACGGTTTCATGGCGTATTTGAACGGCGTCCTCGTCGCCGGACACAACTTCCGCGACGGCGAGCCGACGTTCGCGAGTGACGCGACCTCGTCGCACTCCTCGAGGAGGGCGGATCGGTACGACATTTCCCAGCATCTCCACGTGCTGCGACCGGGCGAGAACGTCCTCGCGATGGTCGCCCTCAACAGCTCGCCCGCGAGCCGCGACATGGTGCTCTTCCCGGAGCTCGGCAGCGTCGCGCCGATTCTCCACACCAGCTTCCGGCTCGATCGCCGCGGCGAGTATCTGGCGCTGGCCGATCGGTCCGGAGCGACGGTCGACTCGGTGGCCTTCCGCGCTCAGGAGCCCGACCGCTCTTTCGGGCGCTTTCCCGACGGCGTCGGCCCGTGGTACCACATGCTGATCCCGACGCCGGGTGAGACGAACGACGAGCGCGTGTCGGCCGAGCCGATTCCCGGCGAGGTGCGCTTCGAGCCACGGGGTGGCGTCCACGACGGACCGGTCGATGTCGTGCTCGACGCCGGCATCCCGTTCGAGGGCGTCCAGATCCACTACGCCATCAACGGGGCCGCGCCGACGCTCGACTCGCCCCAGTTCGACGAGCCGCTGGGAATCCGTCGCGATGTCGTCATCAGCGCCGCGGTCTTCCTGGACGGCGAGCGCGTGACGCCCATCTCGCGCCACAGCTTCTTCGTCAGCCCGCGCGCGGGAGCTCTCACGCTGCCGATCATGAGCATCGCGATGGACCCGACGCACTTCCGCACCGTCCACCTGACTCGCGACGGGCGGGGCAGGACGTCGGAGCGGCCGGCCCACATGGAGATCCTCGATGAGTCCGGCCAGCGCGTCGTGGCGACCGGCTTCGGCATGCGCCTTCACGGAGGCGCGGGCCGGGGCGGCGACATGAGCACCAAGAAGGCCTACCGCGCATACTTTCGGCGGCTGTACGGCGCCGGCAGGCTCAGGTACCGCGTGATCCCCGACACCGAGGTGGAGGAATTCGACAAGCTCGTCCTGCGTTCCAACTTCAACGATGCGTTCCGGACCGGCCGAGAGGCCGCCTACATACGCGATCAGCTCATCCGGGACCTCCACCAGGACATGGGCGCGCTCGTTTCACACGGCTCCTGGTACAACCTGTACATCAACGGTCAGTACCGCGGCGTCTACAACGTCGTCGAGCGCATGGATCGGGTCTTTTTCGGCTCGTACCTCCCCGAGGAGGGCGAAAACTGGGACGTCGTGAAGACGGCGGACGACGTCCTGGACGGCGATTCCCGCGAGTGGCGCACGATGCTCAATTTCATCGACGGCAACGATCTCGCGCAGCCGACGAACTACGAGCGCGCGCGCGAGCTCATCGACGTCGAGAACTTCACCGACTACATGATCCTCAACATCTGGGCGCAGAATCACGACTGGCCGCAGAACAACTGGTACGCCGCCCGGCCTCGCCGCCCCGACGGCAGGTGGATCTTTCTGAGCTGGGACGCCGAGTTCGGCATCGGCCGCATCCCGCCGGGATACACCGCTGACACGCTGACGCACGTGCTGCAGAGGAACTCGAGCATCGCGCGCATCTTCGCCAGCCTGCTGCGGAACCGTGACTACCAGCGGCACGTCTTCGAGCGCTTCGAGATGCACCTCGAGGGCGCGCTCTCGCCGGAGAACGTGCTGGCGCGGATCGAGCGGCTGCGGTCCCGGATCGAGCGCGACATGGACGACGAGGCCGCGCTGAGCTCGTACTCGATCGGGGACTGGCGCGCGAACATCGCCTCGATGGAACGCTTCGCCGAGCGACGCAACGATTTCGTCGCGCGCGTCATCCTCGCGTCGCCGCGCTTCCGGTTCACGCGGATCTTGTCGGTCAATCCGACCGAGCTCTTCCCGGAGTCCGCGGAGGACGCGGTCGTGACCATCAACGGCATCTTCTTCACGCCGCGATCCGGGGTCCTCTTCGGCGTCGAGGGTATCGACGGCCGCGTCGACCTCCCCGCTCCCGCGGTCGAGCGCGTCTCGGGGCGACGGCTGGTCGCCGCCGTGCCCTTCGACCTCCGTCTCGAGGGGGACGTCACCGTCACGGTGGACGATCCGGTCAACGGCGCCGCGACGCTGGAGTCCGCGGTGCGGATCTCGTACACGAGACCCAGGCTGACCGGGATCCGACCGCCGGTCGGGTCGCCGATCGGTGGAGAGCGCGTCCGCGTCACGGGCGCGGGATTCACGGAGGACGTTCGCGTCGAGTTCGGTGGCGTCCCGTCGCCCTCGGTGACGCGCGTCGACGGATCGACAACGGAGCTCGACGTGGTGACGCCGCCGGGCACCGGCGTGGTCCCGGTGCGCGTGATCAACACACGGCCGGGCGACCTGCCGTCGGCGGAGACCCTCGAGTTCGCCTACGAGCCGTCGGCGGAGTTCCTCCGCGGCGACACCAACGGCGATGGCAGCCGCAACGTCTCCGACGTCGTCGGCATCCTGCGCTACCTCTTCGCGTCGTCGTCGGAGGCGGTGTGCCGCGACGCCCTCGACGTCGACGACTCCGGCCGCATCGACATCACCGACCCACTGGTCCTCCTCGACCTCACCTTCGGCGCCCGCCAGCGCACGCCCGCGGAACCGTACCGCGAATGCGGCCGCGACCCGACCCCGGACCGACTGGGCTGCGCGGTGGCGGGGGTCTGCGAGGCCTGAGGTATCGAAAGCGCGGTCGACCCTCGACGAGGACGGGAACGCAGATTTCGCAGATTACGCAGATTACGCAGATCGGGGCGAGGACAGAGGTACAGACACAGAGATCCGAGCTCGGAGTCGGTCATCGGAGTCGGATCGGGTCTCGGAATCGGACTCGGTCATCGGTCTCGGCTGGCGATCGACGACGAGGACGAGGACGAGGACGAGGACGAGACGCACGGCGCCCTCAGTAATACCCCACCCGCCGCACCCGTCCCAGCAACCGCTTCGCCTCCTCGAGCAGCCATGCCGGTTTGGTGAACGGCTCGTAGCTGATGTCCTGCCAGAGGACGAGGCCGTCGCCGTCGATCAGGAACGTGCCGTGGAGGGGCTGGCTCTCGAAGTCGTCGAAGGCGCGGTAGGCCTTGAAGACGTCGAGCTCGGCGTTGGCGACGAGCGGGAACGGCACGTCCTTGCCGTCGGCGCGGAATTTCTCGAGCGCCTTGACGAGGCTCTCGCGTGACTCCGTGCTGATGGCGATCAGCGACAGTCCGGCCTCCTCGAACTCGGCGACGCGCGGCGAGAAGCTCTCGAGTTGCTCGACGCAGTGCAGGCAACCGAAGCCGAGGTAGAAGATCACCACCACCGGGCGTCCCCGATAGTCGGCGAGCGAGCGCTCGCGACCGGTGGAGTCGTGGAGAGTCCACGCCGGGGCGGCGAGTGGACGCCACCGGAACGGGCCGAGCGCGTCGAGCTCCGGGCGCTCGCCGACGTCGGACGGTGTCTCGCGCGACACGCGCCAGTCGACCTTGCCGGTGAGCTCCGTGGCGAGCGGCGCGAGACGCCGGAAGAGAGGCACGTCGATGTCGATCTCGCCCGACATCTCCCGCAGGCGCTCGAAGACCTTCCTTGCCTCGTCGCGCTTGCCGCAGCGCTCGAGAACGTCGACGTACGTCGCCGCCGCGGCGACGCGGTGCTCGTCCGACTCATGCTCCTCGCGCGCGAGCCGCTCCGCGTCCTCCTCGAGCCCGACTCGAAGATGGAGACGGGCGAGGCGCTGCCTGTCGACGCCGCGCAGGTCCGGCAGCGCTTCCCGCGCCGCCTCGAGGTCGCCGCCGAGCACGAGCGTCGCGAAACGCAGCTCGGCGATCGCCTCCTCGTGGCGCCGGATGCCATCGCGGAACTTCTTGCGAGCTTCGTCGCGCGCCTTCTCGACCTCGGGGTCGACCTTCTGCTCGGCCTCGGGAGTCGCCCCGGGCTCGCCCTCGGGGACTGGGGGCGTCTCGGCCCCACCGCTGCCGTCGGCGTCCTTCGCCTGCGCTCCGGACTTCGCGGCGTCATCGGGAGCGGCGCTCTCCGGCGCGTCGGCGTCGGGAGCCGTGGCCGTGACGGCACCGCCCGGCGCGGGCTCCGCAGACTCGCTCGCCTTCCGGCGCGCGGCGACCACCTCGGCCTCCGCTGCCGCGACGGCCTTCTCCTCCTCGTCGCGCAACGACTCGAGCCGGCGCTCGAGCTCGGCGAGTTGCTCGGCGAGCTTGCGATCGTTGCCGAGCTCGAAGTACGCGACACCGAGAGCGCGCAACCGCTTCACCTGCTCGCGCTCGATGTCGGTCGGCTCGAGGTAGACCGTGCTCGAGAGCGCGATGAGCTCCTCCCAGAGCTCGAAGGTCTCGAGCACGTCGAAGAGGCGTTGACGACCGTGGCTCGCGCTCCGCCCCCGCTTCTCGAGCGTGTTGTGCTGCGGGTGCCGCGGGAGCTCGATCATGTTGCGAGCGAGGTCGATCGCATCGCGCACGCGGCCGACGTGCATCAGGTTGCGGATCAGCCACTCGTTGTTGTGCGCGTAGTTGTGGATCTGGTCCGGCAGCACGCGGTCGCGCACCATGTGGGCGTGGTCGACGCGCGCCGACGCCTCCTGCTGCCAGCAGGCGTCCGAGTAGCGATGCAGCCGCGAGAAGATGTGCCCCGGCATGTGCCACATGTGAGCGATTCCGGGCGCCGACTGGCCGCACCGGGCGGCCGACGCGAGTGCACGATCGGGTCGCTCGTAATCCCACAGATGGATGCGGTAGTGGTGCACGGGATGCATCGGCTCGACCGACAGCACCTGCTCGATCAGCGCACTGACCGCCTCGTGACTGACGATCGGCAGGTCGCCCTTGAACTGCCAGAGACGGACGACGAGGAACGCCTTCGCCTCGATGTCGTCGGGAAACTCGTGGATGATCTCCTCGAGGTCGCGCACGTGCCGCTGGCGCCGCTTTTTTTTCTTCTTCTCGCCCTTGTCGTCGAGGTAGCGCTCGAGCGACTCGATCCACAGTCGCTCGCGGCGTGTGGCCGACTCCTTGCGCTCGACCGCCTCGGCGATCAACCCTCGCGCTCGCTCCTCGTTCTCCCAGTTCGCCATCGCCATGCCCCAGTACGCCATCGCGCACTCGGGATCGATCGCCGCCACTTGCCGGAACGAACGCTCGGCCTCGAAATACCAGAACCCGTGCAGCTGACCGACGCCCTGATCGAAGAATTTCTGCGCCAGCGGATCGCCGACGGTCACCGGAAAGTGCACGCGGCCGGTCGTCCCCATCAGGTACGCCTTCTGCCGCGGCCCCTCGTTGAACGCCTCGCCGTGGTACGAGTGCCCCGCGGGCACCCCACCGTCATCCCCGCCGCCGCCGGCCTCCGGAGCGTCCTGCGCGGGGCCGGCTATCGGGACAGCAAGAAAGCCGAGCAGGAGGAGAAGGATGCGAAGCGGGAGTCGGTTGTTCATCGGGTCTCGAGAGCCTTGAGGAAACACGTACGTACGGCGGGGCCAGTGTATGCCGGGAGGTTCAAGGAATCAATTCGCGCTCCAGTCTCGGTCCCGTTCCCGGACCCGGACCCGGTCCCGTGCCCGAGAGCTCTCGCACTCGAGGGAGCACCCACCGTCGGGGCCGAGCGATGGGAGTCGGAGACCGAGACAGAGAACAGAGACAGAGATCCGATTCCGATGTCCGATTCCGACTCCGAAGTCCGACTCCGATTCCGATTCCGACTCCGATTCCGACTCCGAGATCCGACTCGGAGATCGGAACCCGAGGTCAGAGATCCGAGGTCCGACACGGAGGCCGGGGCGGGGGCGCCTCGCCTCCGCGAACGGCTGTGACCAATCTGCGTCAATCTGCGTAATCTGCGTAATCTGCGTTCCGATCATCTCCGAAAAGACCGTTAGTCCCCCTGCCTCCGGGCGGATATATGAGTATGAGGACACTCTCCACCGCCCTCGGCCTCCTCCTCTGGCTCCTGTCCGTCGCGCTGCTCGACCTCGAGCCCGTGGCCCGTCTCCTCCTCGGTGGACCGCTGGTCGCGGTGCCGCTCGTGCTCGGGCTGGTCCGGCCGCGCTCGGTGTCGAGTGGCGGATGGCGGCGCTGGCGGGTGGCTGAAATCGCGCAGCCGATCGCGGCTGTCCTGCTGGTGGTCTCGTTCGCGCTCGACCGGGGCTGGCTCGCCGGGGCGTTCGCGCTCCCGTGGGCGGCGTTCACCGGCTGGCTGGCGGTGCTCGGCGGGCTCCGGCTGGCCGAGCGCGGGCTGCGCGGGCCGGTGGCGGAGATCGCCGTCGACAGCGGTCTCATCTTTCCGATTATCGGGGGCGCGTGGCTGGTGGTCTCGCGTCTCGGGGTTCCCTTCCTCGGGTTCGGCGAGCCGATCGTGATCCTCACCGCGGCGCACTTCCATTTTGCCGGCTGCGTGCTTCCGGTGGTCGCGGGGCTGGCGGTTCGCGCGCGCCCGACCGGCCTGGCGCGCGCCTCGGCGATCGGCATCGTCGGCGGCGTGCCTCTACTCGCCGTGGGGATCACCGCGTCACAGCACCACGGGGCGCGCTGGCTGGAGGTGGTCGCGGCGCTCTGGCTCTCGGCTGCCGTGCTGCTCGTGTCGGTGTTCCAGCTCGGACTGATCGGGAGGGTGCGGCGGTGGTCGCAGCGGGCGTTGCTCGTCGTCGCGTCCCTCTCGCTCGCCGCCGCGATGATCCTCGCGATCGCCTACGCGGTGGGATTTTTCATCGGCGCGCGGTGGCTGGACATCCCGACCATGGTCCGCACCCACGCCGTCCTCAACGTCCTCGGCTTCGCCATCCCGGTGCTGGTCTTCTGGAACAGGCTGAGCGCGACCGAGCGCCGTGCGCTGCGCTTCGACGACACGCGCCATGGGCTCTGCATCTGCCTCCGAGGGGTCGACCGTCCACCGGAACGCGGCGCGTGGGATGGACTCGCGTTCGCCGGAGAGCGTGCTCGAGACGACGCCATCGACGAGCACGTCGCGACCGTCGGCGCCGAGTCGCCGGGCTCGCCCGAGCACGGCGGCCCGTTCGAGCGAATCGCCGGCGCGATCGCGCGCTTCGACGTCTTTCCGCTGGCGCGACTGCGTCCGCTGGCGCCCGTCGACGGCGTCGCCCCCGGCGACATCATCGTCTGCGCCACGCCGTTCGCGTGGATCTTCGACGTCGTGATCGCGAGCCGCGTGACCGCGGTCCACGACGAACGCCGGGGCGACATCGTCGTCTCCGGATTCACGTACCGCACGCTCGAGGGTCACCCGTTCGTCGGCGAGGAAACCTTCCTCGCCGAGAAGGACGTGGCGACGGGCGAGGTCCGCATGCGGATCCGGGCGCGCTCGCGCGCGGCCGTGCCGATCGTGCGCGCGCTCCGACCCTGGGTGCGCCGGGCGCAGCGGCGAGCAGGGCGCGAGGCGGTGACGCGGCACGGCCGCTCGCCCGCGAGCCTCACGGAATCGTCAGCACCGCCACTCCAGAGGGCCGACTCTCGTTCCCCGCGAGATCGTACGCCGTGACGAAGAAGAAGTAGGTCTCGGACCGCACGAGGCCGCGGACGGTCGATTCGGTCGCGTCCCCGACGTCGATTCGCGCGCCCTCCAGCTCTCCCCGGAGCGCATCGGCGACGCAGGTGCGCCGATCGTCGCAGATCCCGTAATAGATGCGGAAGCCGGCGAGGTCGAGAAGCGGCGAGCCGTCCTCGTTCCTGGTCGGCCGCTCCCACGCGAGGGCCACCGAGCCCTCGGCGCGGAGCACGTCGATGACCACGCGCTCCGTGTCCGTCGCCTGTCCGTCGCTGACGGCGAGCTCGATCACGTGCGCGCCGGCCTCGGTGAAGACAGCCTCGGTGCGCGCTCCCGAGGGCGAGGCGATGGTGACCGCGCCGGCGCCGCCGATCAGCTGCCACCTGTACGTCAGCCCCTGACGGCCCCTGTCGCCGTCATCCGAAGCTCCCGCGTCGAGCGTCGCGACGCCGACTCCGTCCTCGAGCACCACGCGGCGATCGAGCGGCTCGACCAGAACGCGCGCCGTCGGCGGCCCGTTCGCCGGCAGCGCGGGTGGATCGACCGGGGCCGGGTCGACAAGCGATCCCCCGCCCCGCGCGCCCCCGGCGACCAGCGCATACGTATCGCCGGCGGGGCGCGCCTCGATGCGGAACTTGTATCGCGTGATCAGCAGCCACGCGCCGTCACGCGCGCGCTTGAGCTTGAAGACCAGCTTCCAGAGCGGGATGTTCAGTCCGCGCGTCCCATCCGGCACGGGGAGACCGCCGAGCGCCACCCGCACCCCGGCGCGCGGCGGAATGGCGGCGTGGATGCCGATGCGGATCGCCGCCCTCTGCTGCATCCACACGCCGGCCGCGAGAGTGCGACCGGTATCGTCGGACATCGTGAAGGTGCCGTCGGAATCGAATCGGATGTCGAAGGCGAGATCGAAGAAGTCCTTCTCGGCCCGCTGCCACCGGGCGCCGTCGAAGAGCCGGCTCTTCGCCTTGCCGGCTCCGCGGACCTGCCATGTCGTGCCCGCGACGTCCGGGGGCGGCTCCCGCCGTCCGCGCGACGCGACCTCGGGGGCCGTCGCACAGCACACGATCACGACGGCGACAAGAGTGCGCGGCGCCCGCCGGATCTTTCCGTCCACCGCTCTTTCCACCGAGCACTACTGACACCCGGTGGCGCCCCCCGACGGCTCTCGGGGACGCTCCGGGCCGCTGACCCTCTCCGGAAACCAGTCCGGAAGTCGTACTCGGCGGGACGATAGCGTTATCGGAATCTCGCGTCAAGCGCTCGAGGGAAAACCGCCGAGCGCCTGGCGGAATCTGTTCGGGCGATGTTCGCTCGGGCGATGTTCGCTCGGACGATGTTCGTTCGGACGCTGTTCGGTGCTATTCGGTCCCGTCGCAGACCGCCGCGCACGAGGCGATCGTCGTGCAGCGCTCCCCGAGGACATGCGGCGTACCGCGCTGGAAGAGGTAGCGGAGCCCGGCAGCGACGTCGGCGATATTGGTATCGGCGTCGCCGTTGAAGTCGAGCAGCTTGATGTTCGCCTCCTCCGTAAAGCACGGCAGGCTCTCCTCGCCCTGGAAGAGATAACGGAGCATGCCGACCACGTCGGTCGTGTTGAAGCGTCCGTCCTGATTGAGGTCGCCGGGCACCTGCCGGCCATCCTCGGCGGCGATGTCCGGCCGTCCGGGCGAGCCGCCGACCTCCTTGCTCGCGCGCCAGCCCGCCTCCTCGTTCCACAGCTCACGGGGGCCGAACGGGTCACGGATCACCAGGGAGTGACCGCCGCCGTCGACGAGATCCTGCTCCCAGTCGTCGAGGTACCTGAAACTCTGGAAGACCTCTCCGATGGCCCCGATGATCTCCATCTCCTGGCGGGTGTTGCTCAGCGTACCGTCGAACTCGCCGGCGATCTCGACGTTGGGGTAGCGCGAGGCGAAGGCCTGCGCGTTGCGCGCGATCACGACGATCTGCCCCCGAGCCAGCATGGTGCCCTCGGGGAACTGGAAGCGGGCCCGGGGGCCGATCGACACGCCGCTGACGTCGATCGTCTGCTCACCGACGTTCTGCAGCTCGACGTACTCGAAGTCACTCGTCGAGAACGTTCCCGTCGGATCGGGAGGCGGGTTGTACATGATCTCCGTGTAGACGATCGGCAGGATCTCCGTGACGTAGATCGCCTGCTCCTGGGGAGACCAGAGCCCGTCCTCGAGAGCGCGCGCGGTGATTTTCGTGTTTCGCGTGATGGTTATCGGATTGCGGAACTCGAAGGCGCTCTCGGAGACGGCGCCTCGTGAGGCGCGCGGGTCGGCACCGTCGAGCGTGTAGTAGATCCTGGCATTCGAGTCGACGCGGATCGAGACCTGCAAACCCTTCTCGACCTCGCCGCCCGGGTGGCTGAAGACCGGCGTCGCGATGAACTGCTGATCGATCCAGTCGGCGCGCGTGGCGAGCCAGTTCTTGAGGTGGTTGACCTCGCCCCGGAAGCCGCCGAAACGCGGACGGACTGCGGACCACCTGGTGAAGTTTCTGGCCTGCGCCTCGGAGAGCTCGTCGCCCCACTCGTCGATCTGGGCGAGGATGTTCTCGGTGCGGAGCGGCCCCTTGCGGAGCTCACGCCAGCGGGCCCGGTACGCTTTCGCCCACGGGCTGTTGTCCTGCGGCGGTCGGCTGTTGAAGAGATGGCTGTACCAGCTGCCGAGACCTCCCGCCTGGAAGTAGCGCGTGCCGCCGTCGCCGGACGCGGTGTTGTCCCAGCCGGTCGGCTCACGCGCCCGGTCATCGTCGGAGCAGCCCATCGTGCGGTCGTAATCCCACACCGGCCCCATCGCGAGTCCGCCTTTGCGCTTCTTGTGCATGTAGCCGCTGAGGCGGAACGCGTCGACGTTCTTCGGGTACCAGTTCAGGATGTGGTGGTCGACGAACGCATTGAAGTCGATGAGGTCATTGTCCGCCTGGCTGCCGATATTCGGGCTCAGCGACGCGATGGCGCGGTTGATGTAGTTGGTGATCCACGCGCGCTGCGGCCCCGTCGGGTTCTTCGGATAGACGAAGACGAGGTTGCCGTACCCGCCCGCGCTGGTGGCGATCTCCCCCTGGCCGACACGGTCCCTCCGCAGCATGTAACCGCCCTGGACGTTCGGCGAGTCGTTGTCACCGGGCGTCAGCTGCTCGAGATCGACCTTCTCGGGATGGCGCTTGTTCTTCTCCATCAGCACGTAGACGCCGTGATAGCTGGCGTTGGTCAGGGGACCGGGCCGCTGGTGGACGTAGATCTCCACGAACCGCGTCTTCGCCGCCCACCAGCCGGCCTCGCGGCTCATCCAGTAGGCGATCGGGTTGCGCATCAGCGCGCGGTCGAAGTTGTAGGGGCCATACAGGATGTAGTCGGACTCGGCCGGGAAGTCCGGAATCAGCCGCGCGGTCTTGTCGACGCCGTCCTCGTCCCAGATCGTGAGGTTCATCGAGAACTTCTGTCGGCCGCAGGTGCTCGAACCTCGCCTGCGGAACCCGCAGGAATCGGTGAAGTGCGCCGGATCGGTCAGCCGCGTGCGCCCGTCGTCGCCCGGCATGAACAGCATGACGTTCCCGGGCGTGTAGGGTCCGCCGCCGCAGTTGCCGCCGATCTGCCGGCCGAAGGTCGAGCACACCACGAGCGGCAAGTTCGAGCTGAAGTCGCGCAGACTCTCGACCATCACCACGTACGTCCGCGACACCGGCGGGCTCGGCAGCATGCCGTCGGCGAAGACCCGCGCCGTGACCCTCGACACCGCGTTGACCTCGATCGGTCCGGTGTACTGCTCCGAGGTCTCGTCCGGAAGCGAGCCGTTGAGCGTGAACCGGATGACGGCGTCCGGAAGATCGGTCGAGAGCTCGACCACCGGCGGCTCGACGAACGCGCCGCTCTCGATGGAGAACTCCGGCGACGGCGCGATCTCGGCGACACCGGGGCGGTTCGGTGCGCCCGGGGACGGCTCCGCGAAGTAGAGCCGAGTCGTCGGGTCGACCTCGCCGACGTCGATGAGCTCGATCTCCGGGAGGACGAAGAGGTCGCTGCTCCCCACGGTGACGTTCAGACCCTGGATCGCGAGGACGTTCCGTCCGGGTTGCAGCACGGAAAGATACTCCGAGAGGTCGAACTTCGCCGTCGGCCCGCCCGAGTGGCTCCGGACCGCATCGGAGTTCCACGCGAGCTCCTCCGGCGCGTTCTCACGGACGACCTCCTGACCGTTGATGAAGGCGACGAAACCGTCGTCATACCGGATCGACAGCGTCATCAGGTCGACCCCCGCCGGATCCGCGACCTCGAAGGGAATCCGGATGAAGACGCTCGGCACGACGCCGCGCATCGACTCGACGTTGGTCCCGATCAGCGCCTCCTGCGCCGCCGGCCCGCCGTAACCGACCGCCGTCGTCCCCGCGGTCCATCCGCTGTCGTCGAAATCCAGCGCCGTCCAGTCGAGCCCGAGATCGCCGTTCGACGGCACCAGGACGCGTGCGGGCGCGCCGATCGCGACCGGGGTCTGGAGGGTCGAGTCGGTCGACAGTCCGTACGAGACGTCGCGCATCTGGAACGGAAACCCGGGCCTGAAGGCCGTGGCGAAATCACCGTCGGGTGTCAACAGCGCCAGGAACTCGCCGTTACGCTCGAGCGCGAAGTTGGTGTGCAGCTCCGACCCCGGCATGGCGCGGTTCTTCAGCGACGCGAAGACGACCAGAAACTGACGCGGCCCGATGGTGACGTCCGGGAAGATCCACTTGAACGGGCTGTCGATCGAATCGGTCAGCACCCAGCCCTCGAGGTTCACTTCACGATTCGACGCGTTGAAGAGCTCGATCCAGTCGGAGAACTCGCCGTCCTCGTCCCTCAGTCCGGAGGTGTTGAACGCGACGAACTCGCTGATGACGACGCTGACGCGCTGTGCGCTGCACGGAACCGCGGGTACGAGGCACAGCAACATCCAGATCAGAAACGCGAATCGACTCAGACGCATTGTTTCAACCCTCACGTCGACGCCTTGCGCCCCGTCGGAAATGACAGATCGACAGTCCCTCCGGGATCAGCACGAGTGAAAGAGCGGTGTCGTGCTTCGAACCGTCCAGGAATGACCTTTTCCGGCGGACCGAATGCCTGGACGCCGCGAGACCCGCCGAGACGGACTTTCAGTATACAGAGAGGGGTTCTCAACACAAGCTTGACCGGGGGAGAGGGGGAGAGGGTCCCAGGCGTCTGGAGACGGTCGAGACGGTCGAGACGGTCCACGGTCCACGGTCACGGTCACGGTCCACGGTCCACGGTCCACGGCCAGCAGTTGCGGCGGTACGCGCGCTAGCCCGGAGCCGTCCGGAGGGCGGTTTCGCCCTCGAGAATCCTGACGATGGCGTCCGCCCAGACGTCCTCGCTGTTGAGCGACGGGACCAGGGCGAGCTCCTCGCCGCCGTGGTCGATGAAGTCCTCCCGGGCGCGGATGGCGATCTCCTCGAGGGTCTCGAGGCAGTCGGCGACGAACGCCGGACAGAGGACGGCGATCCGGCGGACACCCCCGGCGGCGAGCTCCCGGACGCGGACGTCGGTGTACGGCTGCAGCCATGGCTCGCGCCCGAGGCGCGACTGGAAGGTGGTCTCCCACCGGTCCTGCGGGAGACCGAGCCGCCGGGCGATCTCGCGCGCCGTGTGGATGCACTGGGCGCGATAGCAGTTGCGATTCACCGGCACGATGCGGTCGCAGCAGTCGGGCGAGGCCAGGCAGTGATCGCCACACCGCGCGCTCTCGTCGCTCTTGATGACGTGGCGCTCGGGGAGGCCGTGAAAGCTCATCAGCACGCGGTCGGCCCGGACGGACTCGAGAACCGGGTGGGCGACCGCGGCGACGGCGTCGAGAAACGCCGGGTGGTCGTAGAACGGCGGGATCACCTGGATCGCGGGCATATTCCAGTGACGGCTGGCGGCCGAGAAGAGTTCCTCGACCGCGGACCCCCACGCCGAAGACGAGTACTGCGGGAAGAGAGGCAGCGCCACGATGCGGTCGACCGACGCCGCGCGCAGCGTCTCGAGCGCCGACTCGATCGAGGGATTCTGGTACCGCATGCCGAGCTCCACCTGGACCCCGGGAAGCCGCGACCGCAGCTTGTCAGCCAGATCGAGCCCGTGAAAGAGCAGCGGCGATCCGCGCTCGGTCCAGATCGTGCGGTACGCCTCGGCCGAGCTCCGCGGCCGAAAGGGCAGGATAAAGGCGTTGAGCACGAAGGCGCGCTTCAACGCCGGAATGTCGAGCACGCGCGGATCGGAGAGGAACTGCCGCAGATAGCGACGCACCGGACGCGTCTGCGGCGCATCGGGCGTCCCGAGATTGATCAGCAGCAGCCCGCGCCGCGATACGCCGCCCGTCGTTGAATCGGTGGTCTCCGGCATGGGGGCCAGAGTATACGATCGATCACGGGCAACATCTGCCGGATTTCGGCGGGATGGTCCGCCGATTTCGCAGAGTCGGAAGAGGGGAGGGAACGGTCCACAGATTCCGCAGACGACGCAGATTGGAAAGTCCGCTCGTCCTCGTCCTCGTCCTCGTCCTCGAACACGTCGACAGCGCGGACGACGTTCGACGGGGACGGGAACGCAGATGACGCAGATTCCGCAGATTACGCAGATTGCGCCGTTCGGGCGGCGATCATCGGAATCGGATCTCGGTCATCGGTCATCGGAATCGGTCATCGGAATCGGAATCGGTCGTCTGTCTCGGTCTCGGTCTCCGTCTCCGTCTCGCTTTCGCACTCCGAACATTCGGCCCCGACGACGACCGTCACGTGACGACGATGGTTTTCGGGCACGGGACCGGGCACGGGAACGGGGACGGGGACGGGAACGGGGACGGGAACGGGGACGGGGACGGGAACGGGGACGGGAACGGGACTGGGGACGGGAACGGGTCCGACCCGCCACCCGAGATGATTTTGGTTGTCGCCCATCTCCCCCGTCTGCGATGATGCCCGCCTACACCGGGTCCCCCCGAAACGGAGGTGAGACGATGTCACGACACGCAGCGCGGAGATTCCTCGCCGTCGTTCTGCCGGTTCTCGCCGTGGCCGTCGGCGTGCACGCCGCGCTCCGGAACGTGCCGGCGACGTCGCCCAATCAGGTCGTCGAGATCGCCCCGGGCGTCTACTTTCGCCATGGCGACCTCGACGGACACGGCCATTGCAACAACGGCTTTGTCGTCTTCGAGAAGTTCGTTCTCGTCGTCGACGCCAACTTCCCGGATGGCGCCGAGGTCTGTCTCGCCGACATCCGGAAGGTGACGGACAAGCCCGTGCGCTTCGTCTTCGACACGCACCACCACGGTGACCACGCCTACGGCAACCCCGTGTGGATCGACAACGGAGCCCTGCCCGTGGCGCACCGGAACGTCGTCGGCGAGATGCGGCGCTACGAGCCGGCGCGCTGGCGACAGGCCGCGGCGAGTCGCGAGGACGTCGGGAAGCTCGGGCTCGACTCGGCGGTTCCCCCGGTGATCACCTTTCCCGACCGCATGGTCATCGACGACGGGACGCAACGCGTCGAGCTGCTCCACTTCGGCACGGCGCATACACGCGGCGACGGCTTCGCTTACCTGCCGCGGCACCGGGTGCTCTTCACGGGCGATGCGGTGGTCAACGGCCCGTACAACTACATGGGCGACGGCAACACGCACTCGTGGCTGCGCGTGCTGGACGCGCTGGAGGAGCTCGACGTCGACGTCATCGCGCCGGGACACGGCCAGCTCGCGAAGAAGTCGCTGATCGAGGCGCAGAGGAACTACATCCTCGCCCTCCACGCGGCTGTCGAGCAGGGCATCGCCGAGGGCAAGCCGGTCGCCGAGTTGCGCGAGACGATCACCCTTCCGGATTCCGTGTCGAGATACGTCGGACGCATGTTCCGTGACCAGATCACCAAGGTCTACAGCGAGAAGAAGGGTCTCGAGATGCCGCTCGAGCTCGAGGAGCTCGGACTGGTGTCGAACCCGTCGACCGCGCGCCCGGGCAAGGGCTGGAAGCCTCCGAAAAAGGTCGTCGTCCGCGGCCCCGAGCGCTGGCGCGAGGACTTCGAGCTGGTCGCGCCGGGCGTCAAGGTCGTGTTCGCGAACGATCACGAGACCCTCCTCGGCGAGATGGCCGACGCGGACGCCATCATCGGCACGGCGAGCAACGAGATCATCGATCGCGGCAAGAACCTTCGCTGGGTGCACAGCTACAGCGCCGGCGTCAACCAGTACATCGGCGTCGGTGATCCGTCGATGCCCGGAATCGAGAAGCTCGTCGACTCCGACATCGTGCTCACCAACGGCAAGAGGTGCTACGGCCCCGAGATCGCCGACCAGGCGATCGGCTCCATCCTCGCCTTCAGCCGCTGGCTGAAGAGCTCGATCGAGGGCAAGCACGACCTTCGCGGCGGAGCGAGCCACGGCGACGCGCGCCGCCCGGCGTGGCGCGCCGTCGACCCGGGAGACCGCGAGGAGATGGCGCTGCGGGGTCGCGAGATGCTCGTGGTCGGCGTCGGCGGCATCGGATCCGAGGTCGCCCTGCGGGCGGCGGCGTGCGGCATGCGGGTCACCGGCATCGACCCGGCCGTGCAGTCACCGCCGCCCGGCGTCACGCGACTCCGCAAGCCGGCCGCCCTCCTCGAGGAGCTCCCGCGGGCGGACGTCGTGGTGATCGCGTGCCCCTGGACGCGCCAGACGCACGGCCTCTTCGGCAAGCGGCACTTCGAGGCGATGCGCCCGGGCGCCATTCTCGTCAACGTCGCGCGCGGCCCGATCGTCCAGAGGCAGGCTCTGATCGAGGCGCTGCGAAGCGGCAAACTCCTCGGCGCGGCGCTCGACGTCACCGATCCGGAGCCGCTGCCGGATGACGATCCCCTCTGGAAGATCCCCAACGTCATCATCACCCCGCACAACGCGGGACAGTCGGAGGGCACGGCCCGGCGCCGCTTCCTGCTCGCCCGCGAGAACCTGCGACGCTTCGCGGCAGGCGAGGCGATGTTGAATGTCGTGGACAAGCGCCGGGGGTACTGACGTCCGCGTCCGCAGATGACGCAGATCCGGGACGGGGGAACGGTCCGCAGATTACGCAGATTGGGAGATCGTCCTCGTCCTCGTCCTCGTTCTCGTCCTCGAACACGTCGACAGCGCGGACGACGTTCGACGAGGACGGGAACGCAGATTTCCGCAGATTACGCAGACTGAGGAGCGGACCCGCCTCGTCCTCGAAGACGGAGACAGAGGCAGAGACCAGAAATCAGAGACCAGAGATCAGAGATCAGAGATCAGAGTCGGAGGTCGGTATCGGACATCGGAGTCGGAATCGGAATCGGGTCATCGGAATCGGGTCATCGGAATCGGGTCATCGGAATCGGTCATCGGACATCGGTCATCGGAGTCGGAATCGGACATCGGAATCGATCCTCTGTCTTGCCCCCCCCGCCGTGAACACCCCCCGCCGTCGAGCCGACTTCCCCTTCTCCCCCGCACGCTTCCCCTTCTTCTACGGCTGGGTGATCGTCGCCGCCGCCACGGTCGGGATCGTCATGTCGATTCCCGGCCAGACGATGGGGGTCAGCGTCTTCACCGATCACCTGATCGCGGCGCTCAGCCTGAGCCGCGTGCAGCTGAGCGAGGCGTACATGTTCGGCACGCTGGCGAGCAGCTTTCTGCTGCCGCTCGCGGGCGCGTCGTTCGATCGACGGGGCGCGCGGGCGATGGTGGTCGTCGCATCGCTCGGTGTCGCCGTGACGCTCGTCTACCTGAGCCGTTGCGACGCCATTGCGGCTGGCTTCTCCGCACTGCTCGGCGGCTCGCTGCTGCCGCGCACGGTGGTCGAGATCGTCGTGCTCGCGGTGGGTTTCTTCTCGGTGCGGTTCTGGGGCCAGGGTGTGCTGACGATGGTCTCGCGCGCGATGCTCGGGAAGTGGTTCCGCAGGCGCCGGGGGCTCGCGGCGGGCATCAGCGGCGTCGTGGTCTCGGCGACGTTCGCGAGCGCGCCGAGCATCCTCTCGCCGATGATCGGCGCGCTCGGCTGGCGAGGCGCGTGGCTGACTCTCGCGGTCTTGCTCGGCGCGGGCATGACGTCGCTCGGCTGGCTCCTCTACCGCGACAACCCCGAGGAGTGCGGCCTGCGGATGGATGGCGCCGCACCGGACGACGACGCATCGGACGAGGCCGACGACGCGCCCGGAAGCTCCGAGAGCCACGACTTCTCGCTCGGCGAGGCGATGGCGACGTACGGTTTCTGGATCTTCAACGCCGCGCTCGCGCTGCCGGCGCTGATCGGCACGGCGATGACGTTTCACATCGTCGATCTGGGACGACGCGGGGGCCTCTCGGAGGCGGAGGCGGTCGGCCTCTTCCCGTGGATGGCGGCGGTGAGCATCGCCACCAACCTCGCCGGCGGCTGGGTCAGCGACCGTGTGCGGATCAAGTACCTCCTCTGGACGCTCGTCTCGATGCAGGCCGTCGGCTGCGCCGGTCTGCTCGACCTCGCCGAGCCCGCCGGCCGGGTACTGGTCGTGGTCGGCTTCGGCGTCGCGAGCGGGCTCTTCGCGCTGCTGATGGCCGTCGTCTGGCCGCGGTTCTTCGGCCGCACCCACCTCGGGGCGATCAGCAGCGTCAACATGTCCGTGGTGGTCTTCGCGAGCGCCGTCGGTCCGTGGATCTTCGCGCTCTCCGAGGCGCTCACGGGAGACTACCGCGCAGCGAACGTCGGCTGCGCGTGGCTGTCGCTCCTCTGCCTGGTGGCGGCGATCGGCGTCCGCAACCCCCAGCGGCGCTCCCGCCCGGAAGCCGCGTCGTGAGGCTGTCATCCCTGTCATCCTCGGGGCGCGCCGCGTATGATGGCCCGCCGTGAACGCGGAAACGGACCACACGGAATCGAAGAGGGAAACGGCGATGCGAACGCCTGAAAGCCAACACCGGAACGAACACCGATCGCGGGCGAGTGACACACGACGGCGGCCATCGCGCCGCCAGTTCCTCAAGGGCGTCGTCGCCGGGGCGACGTTGCCGGTGGTCCTCCCCGGCTTCGCGTCGGGCTATCCGGCGAACAGCAAGGTGCGGCACGCGGCCGTCGGCGTCACCGGCATGGGCGGCTACGACCTCTCGCAGATCGCCACCAGTCCGCACGTCGAGATCGTCGCGCTGTGCGACATCGACGACCGCCACCTCGACTCGGCCTCGAAGAAGCATCCGGCGGCGAAGCGGTACAACGACTTCCGGGTGATGTTCGATCGCGACGGCAAGAACATCGACTCCTGCCACGTCACCGTCCCGGACCACATGCACGCGCCGATCGCGATGACGGCGATCCTCGCGGGCAAGCACGTCTACTGCCAGAAGCCGCTGACGCACGAGATCGACGAGGCGCGCAAGCTGCGGCTCGCCGCGAAGCGCGCCGGCGTCGTGACGCAGATGGGAACGCAGATCCACTCGCACTCGGCGTACCGGACGGGCGTCAAGCTGATCCGCGACGGCGTCATCGGCAGGGTGCGCGCAGTGCACACGTGGGCCGACCGGGCCTGGAGCAACAACGGCAGACCGAAGCCGGCGACGCCGCCGGCCCACATCCACTGGGACCTCTGGCTCGGCGTCGCGCCCGAGCGCCCCTGGGGACCCGGCGCGTACCACCCGAAGGAGTGGTGGAGCTGGCTCGACTTCGGCACCGGCAACCTCGGCGACATGGGCTGCCACCTCCTCGACCCGGTCGTCGGCGCGCTCGGCATCGGCGCGCCGACGCGCGTCCGCGCCGAGTGTCTGCCGCCGGCGAACGAGACCTGGCCGAACGCGGGCAAGGTGTTCTTCGAGTTCCCCGGCACCGAGCGCACCACCGACCCCGTGACGCTGACGTGGTACGACGGCGGCTTCAGGCGCGGGCACCACCCGCCGGCGTACCTCGTGCCGCTGAAGGACGGCCAGAGCCTGCCGGGTCAGGGCTCGATCTTCATCGGCGAGAAGGGCGTCCTGCTCCTGCCGCACTGGAGCACCCCGCGACTGCTGCCGGAGTCCGACTTCGCGGGCTTCAAGCTCGACGAGCTGCCGACGCTGCACCACTGGCACTCGTTCGTCGACGCCTGCCGCGGCGAGGGCGCCACGACGGCCCACTTCGACTACGCCGGCCCGCTGACCGAGACCGTCCTCCTCGGCAACCTCGCCAGGCGCTTCCCGTCGCAGACGCTCCTCTGGAACGCGGAAAAGCTCGAGGTCCCGAACTTCGCCGAGGCGAACGCGTTCATCGGCAGACGATACCGCGCGGGGTGGGAAACCGACGGACTGTCATAACACGCCGGGGGCTGCCTGAACGCCGCGCACCCGCTCGTCCTCGTCCTCGTCCTCGAACACGTCGAGAGCGCGGACGACGGTCGACGGGGACGGGAACGCAGATTACGCAGATTACGCAGAGCAGGAAGGCGCCATCCCCTCGTCCTCGGAGACAGAGACAGAGGACAGAGGTCCGAGGACAGAGCTCAGAGGTCAGAGCTCAGAGTCGGACCTCGGAATCGGTCATCGGAGTCGGAGTCGGAATCGGTCATCGGAATCGGAGTCGGTATCGGTATCGGAATCGGTATCGGTATCCGTCATCGGAATCCGTCCGCGGACTCCCCAATCACCCCCACGGCAGCGAAAACGTCTTCACATTCGTCATGAACTTCATCGCCTCGATGACACCCTCCTTGATGCCGAGGCCGGAGTCCTTGACGCCGCCGAAGGGTGATGACTCGATTCGATAGCCGGGGACCTCGTTGACGTTCACCGTGCCCGTGCGCAGCCGTCGGACGGCCTCGAGGGCCGCGTCGAGGCTGGCGGTGACGATGCCCGAGGAGAGGCCGAAGACGGTCGAGTTGGCGAGGTCGATCGCGTCGTCGAGGTCGCGGACGGCGAGGATCGGGGCGAGGGGGCCGAACGACTCCTGGACGACCATCTCGGCGGTCCTCGGCACGTCGGCGATGACCGTCGGCTCCAGGAGCGCGCCGCGACGACGGCCGCCGAGCAGGACACGGGCGCCGTCCCGCACGGCGTCGTTGACCACCCTCTCGAGCCGTTTGGCGGCGTCCTCGTCGATCACCGTGCCAACGCGTGTCTCCGGATCGGCGGGATCGCCACAGACGTACTCGCGGGCGCGCTCGACGAAACGACCGGTGAACTGCTCGAGGATGCGCTCGTGGACGAGCAGCCGCTTGACGGCCGTGCAGCGCTGCCCCGAGTTCCGGAAGCAGCCCTCGGCGGCGAGCTTCACGGCGAGGTCGAGGTCGGCATCGTCGAGCACGATGAGCGGCGAGTTGCCGCCGAGCTCGAGGCAGAGCTTCTTGTACCCGGCGATCGCCGCGATCCGCTTGCCGACGGCGACGCTCCCCGTGAAGCTGACCAGCTCGACGCGCTCGTCGGTGATCAGCGGCTCGACGAGCTCCGGGATGGGACCGACGAGCGTGCTCAGCATCCAGCCCGGCAGCCCCGCCTCGTGGAGGAGCTCGGTGAATCTCGCCGCCGTCAGCGGGGTCTTCTCGGAGGGCTTGAGAATCACCGGCGCGCCCGCGGCGATCGCCGGCGCGAGCTTGTGCGCCACCTGGTTGAGCGGGTGGTTGAACGGCGTGATCGCGGCGACCAGGCGCACGGGCTCGCGGAGCGTGAAGATCTTTCGCGCCTTCCCCTGCGGCGACACGTCGCACGAGAACACCTGGCCGTCATCGCGCAGCGACTCGATGGCCGCGAACCGCAGGACGTCCACGGCGCGACCGACCTCGTAGCGCGTCTCGCGCACGCAGAGCCCGGATTCGCGTCGGATGAGCGCGGCGAGCTCCTCGGCGCGCTCCTCGACGAGCCGTCGCGTGCGATCGAGCACCTCGAATCGCTGCCAGCGCGTCAGCGGTGGGCCGCCCTCGAGCGCCCCCCGGATGGCGTCGTCGAGCTCCCTTCGACCCGCGAGCGCCACGCTGCCGACGACGTCGCCCGAGTACGGGGAGCGGATCTCCAGTCGTTCGCCCCCCGTACGCGCCTCGCCGGCGACCCACGCCGGCATGTCGCTCCTCGGCTCGCGCGGATCGGCGCCCCGGTCGTTCATGCTCTCGCCCCGTTGCACGTGAAGTCGAAGATGTCGAAGTTGCGCGGGTCCGCGTCGGCCCGCGCGAGGTACCTGTCCGACAGCGGCTCGGAGAGGGCCATCGGCACCATCTCCTCGTAGCGGCCGCCGTGCGAGCGCAGCCCGCCGCGGAGCAGGTCGAGATCGTGGTGCTCCGGCGTGCGCCCGAGGACGACGTCACGAGCGGCGAGCACGACGAGGTCGCCGATGCGGTCGTCGGGAAGCTCGAGCTTCCTCGCGGCGACGTCGCGCGCGAGGACCTCGGTGACGCCGTCGAGGTCGAGGAGCATGCGGGCGACGTCGGCAGCGCGCTCCTCGAGGGCGCCGGAGAGGTGCACCATGACCAGCGAGCCGAGCGCCCCGTGGTGCACGACGTACGGATCGGTGATCGGACAGATGACGCGCACGCCGTCACCGAACGTCTCACGCAGCAGCGTCTCGACGTAGATGACGTTCGGCGACCCGTCGGGCCGGTCCTTGGCGTTCATGCCGTGGTCCGCCGTGACGCCGATCACCGCGCCGAGCTCGAGCAGCCGCCCGATCTCGACGTCGATCGCCGCGTGAAACTCGAGCGACGGCTCCTCCCAGGGCGCGTACTTGTGCTGCATGTAGTCGGTCAGCGACAGGTAGAGGAAATCGGCGAGCTGCCGCTCGAGAAAGGCGACCCCGGCGCGCAGGACCCAGAGGCTCGCCTCGGCGCTGTAGATCTCGGGCGTCGGCGCGCCGACGATGCGCTCGACGTCGTCGATCCCGTGCGTCGCGCGGCGCGCATCACGCGCGCGCTCGGAAGAGATCGCGATGCCCTCGAGATCGCGCGAGAGGATGTCGCGCAGCTTCTCCTTTGCCGTCACCATCGCCACGCGCCGTCCGGCGCCCGCCGCCGCGGCGAGGATGGTGTCGCAGCGGAGGTAGTCGGCGGAGTTCATCATCACTTCCTCGCCGCTCTCGGGGTCGAGGAAGAAGTTGCCGCTGATGCCGGTCACCGACGGCGGCGCGCCGGCGACGATCGCCGCGTTGTTGACGTTGGTGAAGGAGGGCAGCGCCCCGCGCACGATGCCCCGATAACCTCGAGCGGCCATGCGCGCGAAGGACGGCATGCGGTCGCGGGCGATCGACGTGGTCAGGTACTCGTCGGCGCAGCCGTCGGCGCAGATGACCACGACCGGACGCGCGGGCGGCGCGTACGCGCGGCCGTTGACAGTGAACTTCCCCGTCGAGACCTCCATGACGCGGGCTCACGGTACTGCGCGGCTCGAGGCGTTGACAACGAAAAAAGACCGCGCGGTGAGCTTGCGAACGGCCGCCGATTCACGACAATGGGGCGCAGAACAGGACTCTGTCAGGAGGGCCGCGCATGCTGACCGTGCACGATCGTCGTCCCGACCGGAACTGCCAGGGGTACACGCGCAGGGACTTCCTGCGGGTCGGAAGCCTCGGCGTCGGCGGGTTGACCCTCTCCAGCCTCCTCGCCGCCAGG
The DNA here is from genome assembly GCA_041569895.1 of Planctomycetota bacterium. Classification (GTDB taxonomy): domain Bacteria; phylum Planctomycetota; class UBA8108; order UBA8108; family JACQVS01; genus JBFFXF01. Next base: position 25,694 of record JBFFXF010000057.1, read on the forward strand.
GCAGCGCTCGCGTCGAGGCCGGGCGTCGTGCGGAACAAGTCGGTGGTGCTGCTCTTTCTCCAGGGCGGCCCCCCGCAGACCGAGACGTTCGACCCGAAGATGACCGCGCCGTCGAACGTCCGCAGCCAGACCGGCGAGGTCCCGACGGTGATCCCCGGGATCACCTTCGGCGGCACCTTCCCGCGGATGGCCCGCATCGCGGACCGCCTCGCGGTGGTCCGGTCGTTCTCCTCGCGAAACAGCGGACACACCTACCTGTCGGTGGCGGGCGGCGGGAACCCGCTGCGCGCCTCGATGGGCTCGATCTACGCGCGCATCGCCGGACGCAACCACCCGCTCACCGGCATGCCGTCGAACACGATCGTGCTGCCGGAGGCGGTGCGCGACGGGCTGGAGCTCAAGCGCAACTTCGAGACGCAGGCGCTCCCGACCCTGACCACGGCCGGTGAGCTCGACTCGACCTACGCGGCGTTCAACCCGTCCGGCGGCGGCCAGCTGAAGCAGGACCTCGAGCTCAGGATCCCGGTCGAGCGACTCGACGACCGGAGGTCGCTGCTCGAGCGTCTCGACACGCTGCGTCGCGGCCACGAGCGCTCGCCGACCTTCGCCGAGAGCGATCGCTACCGCCAGCAGGCGTTCGACGTGATCACTCGCGGTCTCGCGGAGGCATTCGACCTCTCGAGCGAGGACCCGCGGACGATCGAGCGGTACGACACGTCGAAGCTCTTCCGCATGGAGGAGTGGACGAAACACCACAACATGAAGCGCACGTCGAACCTGCTCGGTCTGCAGATGCTCCTCGCGCGGCGGCTCTGCGAGGCCGGCTGCGGCTTCGTGACGGTGTCGGACTGTGGCTGGGACCTCCACGCGGACGGCAACAGCGCCAGGGGGATGACGGCGATGGAGCCGCTCGGCGGTCAGGTCGACCACGCGGTGGCGGCCTTCGTCGACGACGTGCGCCAGCGCGGGCTCTCGGACGACATCCTGCTGATCGTCACCGGCGAGATGGGCCGCACGCCGAAGATCAACAATCGCGGCGGCCGCGACCACTGGGGCAACCTGACGCCCCTCGTCCTCGCCGGAGGCGGACTCGAGATGGGCCAGGTGATCGGCCGCTCCGACAGCCAGGCCGCGGAGCCGGCGAGCGAGCGCGTCACGCCGGAGAACCTCTTCGCGACGGTGATGCACACGCTCTTCGACATAGGCCAGCTCCGCCTCGAGCCGGACCTTCCGCCGGAGCTGCTGCAGTTCGTCGGGGACGCCGAGCCGATCCGCGGCCTCGCCTAATCCGACCAGACCGGTTTCTGTCGCGCTCGCTCGTGCAGCTCCCGCCACTCGCGGCTGCCGTCGTTGGGGACGAGCCTCGTCGTGGCCCCCGGCTTGTAGAACGGGATGGTGCCGTCGTTTCCCAGCGTGAGCATGAAGTTGACCCGGCCGTTGTTGGCGACGTACAGGCGCTTGCCGTCCGGCCAGGAGGTCTCGAGGAGGCGCGGCGGATCGGGGCGTCGCTCGGGCTTCGGGACGCGGAAGCGCTCGATCGCCTTGTGGTCGAGATCGTAGCCGAGTCCCGGCTCGTCGGGGACTCTCGCCGTGCCCTTCTCGACGACGATCGGCCGGCTCAGCAACGAGTGCGTGTAGAGCTGGTGGCAGTTGACCGCGGGCCAGCGCGCATGCGAGAGCACGCCGCCGAAGTGGAGCGAGTAGGCCGCCGTGAGACCGGTGCCGACGAGCTGCAGCCAGAACGGCATGTCGACCTCGCGTGCGAACTGCGCCTGTTGCATCACGCGCGTCGCCCCGCCGCCGACGACGAATCCATCGCAGACGCCCTCGCGCACGACGACCGACGGGCTCGGCGTGCCGTAGTGCAGCGCGATGTTGACTCGCGTCGCCTCGCGGATCGCCCGGTTGCCCGCGACGTCCGACTGCGGGATCGGCGTCTCGTAGATGTCGACCTGCGGGTGCTTCTCGAGGTCCTTGAGGATCGGGATCGCCCGCTCGGCGTCGCGCAGGGTGCTGTTGAAGTCCATGTCGATCTTGAACTCCTCCGGCACCGCTGCCGCGCCCTTCCTGACCTGATCGTGGACGTCGAACCACGGCCGGCCCTTCGTCTTGTACGAGAGGTACCCCAGCCGGTGCGCCTCGGCGCACTCGGCCGCCATGTCGTCGCCGGACGTGTCGATGTTCCACCACGAGAGCGGCGTGCGCTCGTTGACCTTGCGCCCGAGGAGCCGGTGGATCGGCACCCCTGCCGTCCGCGCCACCGCGTCGAAGAGCGCCATCTGCAGGCCGGCGCCGAGGGAGTCGTCCCACATCAGCTCGACCGCGTTGCGGCCGGTGACGCGCGCCACGTCGTCGTCGCCCGAGACGCCCCACGTGTAGTAGAGCAGCGTCTCGCCGATCCCGACCTGCCCGGAACGCAGCCGCACCTCGAAGATCTCCGAGTAGCGCCAGTGCGGCAGCTCCCGGTCCATGTTGCGGCGCGGCACCTCGCGGTACGGCACGCGCACCGTCACACGATCGACCCGCTCGACCTCGAACTCGCCGGTCGCCCGCGGCCGCTCCGCGCCAGCCGTCACTCGCAACAACCAACCGGGAACGCACAGCGTATAAAAGCCGCTCACCGCCGCCCCGAGAAAGCGCCTTCTCGTGGTCATGATCACCTCGCGAGCAAGGAAGAACGATCGACCTGTGGGTCTCACTGTAGATTCGACGGGGGCGGATGACAAGCCCCTGGCTCGTCCTCGTCCTCGTCCTCGAGGTCCGACGGAGGCGTGGACCGGGACAGAGGTCCGAGTCCGACTTCCGATTCCGATTCCGGTTCCGATTCCGATGACCGATTCCGATGACCGAGATCCGATTCCGATGACCGACCTCGGAACCGCTCAATCTGCGTAATCTGCGAAATCGGTGGAATCTGCGTTCCCGTCCTCGTCGAACGTCGTCCGCGCTGTCGACGTGTGCGAGGACGAGGAGGAGCACGAGTTCCGTTTCGCGCGATCTGCGGAAATCTGCGGACCGGGCGCTCGTTCGCAATGCATTTCGCGGCCGATAAGGTGAGGGTCTTCATATCCACCCCCCTCCGAGTCGAAACCGACAGATGAGAGGGCACGTCATGACGACCACAGGACCGGAGAGAGCGCCGGAGATGAAGACGATCGCTGTCGTCAACCACAAGGGGGGCGTCGCGAAGACAACGACGACGGTGAACCTCGCGGCGGCTCTCTCGGAGCGCAATCGACGGGTGCTCGTGGTCGACCTCGATCCGCAGGCGTCGGCCAGCGTGTGGCTCGGCGTGCGTTCGACCGGGCAGCCGCTGCTCGAGTCGATCCTCACCGGCAAGGGCTTCGACGAGCTCGTGCAGGAGACGGAGTCCTGTCTCGATCTGATTCCGGCCGGCGCCGCGGTCGCGTCGCTCGAGAAGCTCGGCGTTGCGCGGAAGGGATCGGAGCAACTGCTCAAGATCGCGCTCGATCAGCTGCCGCTGAAGTGGGACTACGTCTTTCTGGACTGCCCCCCGAGTCTCAACCTGACCACCGTCGGCGCGCTGGTCGCGGCGTCCCACGCGCTGGTGCCGGTGGTCGCCCAGGTGCTCTCGCTCGATCCGCTCGCGCGCCTGCTCAACACCATGTGGCAGATCCGCGGGCGCTTCAACGCGAAACTCCAGCTCAACGGCATGTTCGCCTCTCGCGTGACGCGCACAGCTCACGCGGAGGAGGTCGTCAAGATGCTTCGTGCTCAGTTCGGCGAGATGGTCTACAAGGTCGTCATCCGGGAAAACACCCAGCTCGCCGAGTGCCCCGGGTTCCAGAAGCCGATCACGCAGCACGATCCGCGAAGTCACGGCGCCGAGGATTACCGCGCCCTCGCGCGCGAGTTCGAAACAAGGATCAAGAGGAAGAGTGGCTGGAAAGAATCAAAGCCCAGAGCCCGAGAAACAACCTGAGACGAGCACGATCCCGTCGAACTACCTCGCCGACGCGCTGAAGGCGTCGAGCGAGGCGCCCGGCCTCAACGGCCTGCCCTCGGGTGTGCCCGGCAATTATCTCGACACGCTGGCCCCGCCGGCGGCGCCCGGCGAGAGCGAGGAGCTCGCGGAGCTGGACGCCGACGAGTCGCCGCCCGAGAAGCCGAAGTCGAAGAAGCGGCCGAGGCGACGGACTCAGAAGAAGCCTGCCAAGCCACAGCGGAAGTCCGCGAAGCGCGGCAAGACCCGCATGACCTTCACGCTGCCTCCGGCGCTCTGCAACCAGCTGCGCCGGACAGTCGACCGACTGAAGGGCCCGCCCACCAACCTCACTCTCTCCAGCCTCGCGGAAGTCGCCCTCAAACGAGAGCTCGACCGCATCACCAAGGCGAGGAAAAGGAAAAGCGCGCAGCAGCAGAAGAAGAAGACGCGCACGCGACGAACGACTCGGGGTTGAGTCGTCCTCGTCCTCGTCCTCGTCCTCGTACTCGTCCTCGGTCCCGGTCCCGGTCCCGTGCCCGTGCCCGAAAGCGATCGGCGTGGGACCGCAGCCGCCGTCGGTACCGGATCGGTCGGAGTTTGATCCCGATCCCGAAACCCTGGACACCCGGGCCGAGAGAACGAACGCAAAACCGTCACCGCAATCTCTCGATCGCCTCGCGGTAGATCGCGATGATCCCCTCCCGCTCGACCGCGTTCGCGAAACGCCCCGCTTGCTCGATGGTCTCGATGCTCCGCTCCATCTCGGCGATCAGGTCTCGCGCGACGTCCGGCGAGTGGGTTCGCTTGCCGGCGATGTCGACGTACACCGGGCTGGTGTGAGCGAAGAGCGGACGGCCGAGCTCGTTCTCGCCCGCCGTCGGGATTCGGAGCGCGATCCAGCCGGGGCGCTCGAGCTCGATCTCCATGTCGAGCGCGGCCTCGAATCGTCCGGCGGCCTTCGTGGACGGTCGCCCGCTCGCGATCGCGCCATCGTGAATCACCTCGACGCGCCCGAAGTCGTTGCGGCCGATCGCGCGCCCGGCGACGCGGACGGACGCCGGCTCATCGAGTGAGATGACCGCGCCGGGACGACGCCCGTCGACCTCGAGATCGAGAAACGTGCCGTTGGTGATGAAGGAGCGGCCCGCCGCGAGTCCCCGCAGCCACGACGCGATCGAGAGCTCGCCGTCGATCTCCACGTAGACCCGCGAGAAGTCGTCGATGAACCAGTCGGTCCCGGTCGAGAACGGCACGCGCAGGCCGATGGCGAGGTAGCGGTAGAAGGTGTCCGCGTACGACCCGTGCGCGCCCCCGTCGAAGATGTTCTGCGCATCGAGGATGCCGGCGACCCAGTCCGGAATGTCCTCGTGACCGAACGTGTTGTGGCACCAGATCGCGGTCGCCCCGAGGCCGTGCGCGGTCTCGATTCCCCGCCGCAGCGGCACGCCGTCGGTGCCGTGGCCGGTGATGCCGGGACCGATGCTCACCGGATGCACGAGCCTCGGCAGATCGAGGAACATGACGTGGCCGAACCCCTCGCCGTAGCTCTCGAAGTTGTGCCGGTGCTCCTCGCCGTTGCCGAGCAGCACGCCGCCCCCCGAGAGCGCGGCGAGATCGGCCGCGGTGTACGAGTTCGAGACGTAGTGGAGGTCATCGCGGAGGCGCTCGAGGTAGGAGACGAACAGCACGTCGAGCCCGTCCGCCCGCGGCACCTCCCGCAGGTACCGGTCGGCCTCCTCGCGCGTCACCTTCATCAGGTGCAGGTGCGTGTTGCCGCCGCGGAGCCCGCGATCGGAGGCGTCGACGATGCGCCGCAGGTCGACCTCGACCGTCGCTGTCTCGCGGCCGTCGAGCTCGAGCCGTCGAGTCACTCGCGCGGTCTCGATCCCCGAGAAACACTCGAGCTCGATGGTCTCCCGCGGCACGGTGATCGTCGTCCGTCCCGTGAGCACGTGCCAGCGCAGCTCGCGAGCGGCGGGTGAAAGCCCGAGACCCCGCTCGAGGAGTTCGGGAATCGCCACCGTGGCTCCGTCCGCGCCGCGAACGCGGATCAGTCCGGGAAGCGTCTCGCGCGACGCGGCGTCGCGCAGCTCGACCGTGAGCCGGCACGTCGCCGGGGCGGGCGTCGCGGACGACGCTCGCGGCGCGGCGAGCGTCGCCACGGCGAGAAGTCCGCCGAACGCGACACCGATCGCGAGCAGCGCGAACAGCGGCGCGCGGGGGGCGGTGCGGTCGATGGTCGTGGACTGAGGGGGCATGGTGTGCAACGCTCCGGGGAGGATCGTAGGAGGTGACACGCGTCCCGAACCGGCTCCGCGGCATCATCTGCCGCGGGCTCTGGCGGTACCAGAAGGAGATGGCCGCCGGCCGGCCGGTCGCGAGCCGGTCCCAGCGATCCACCGACTTGTCGGTG
>JBFFXF010000058.1:0-31225 GCA_041569895.1 Planctomycetota bacterium
CAAGAACCGCGGCATTTCGTCGGGGTGCAAGAAACGCTCGCGGGCGCGCTCCGCGTACCGCTTGATGCCGTTCGCCGGGTTGGGGCCCTTAATCAACTCCTCGTCGATGGCCCAGTTGAGCATGGCGCGGAGAAGCTGGTGCACGCGGTTGGCGCTCACGTGTCCGGCGCTTCGGCCGATGCGCTGGTGCCACTGCTTGATCTCGGCGCGCGTCAGCTCGGCGACCTTCGCCTCGGGGACCGCGGCGACGGCGGCCACCATGCGCCGGCGCTCCGCGTCGCCGCGGTACGCATCGGCGATGCCGAAGCTCAGGGAGTCGTCTATGAGGACAAGCGTCACCGCCTCGCGCTCCTCCTCGACGCTGACCTCGAGGACAGGGCCGAAGAGGGCCAGCGCGATCGCCAGCAGAACGACACAGCGAAGCGCGGCGAAGACGACACGGCGGGCGGTGGAGAGCGACACCTCGCGGCGGTAGATCCAGGCGATCGCCGCGAAGCCGCCGAGCACCGCGAGCACGGCGAGGAGGCCCCAGCCGGACTCCGGGAAGCGCTGGAAGGAGATCCACGCATCCGCGCCGGGCGGAATCTGCGTCGGGTCGACGTGGAACGCCTCGACCAGCCAGCGGGGCAGCGCGTGCACGTCGACCGGGATCACCGCGAGCGGGATCATCTCGCCCCTCCCCGCGGCAGCCCGCCCGGCGCGCCCGTCGATGCGCCCTGCGTCCCGGCGTCGGCGCCGCTGCGGCGATGATGGTGCGCGAACAGCCAGGCGAGCGTGCCCTCGACGAAGAGCAGCAGCAGGAACGCGATCAGGATGGCGTCGGCGATCTCGAAACGGCCGCGGTCGTCGGAGAGGGCCGCGGCGGGATCGCGAACGACGGTGAGACCGGATTGCGCGTAGAGCGCCGCGAGTCGATCGGGCGGGATTCGCGTCAGATCGCTCTCGGCCGGGTCGGGGTTCACCGCGAGGCGCCGCGTCTCCTCCTCGCCGCTGACCGTCTTGAGGACCAGCGTGTAGACGCCGCTCGTGCGCGTGTCATCGAGGCGCAGCACGAACTCGCTGTCCGTCGTCGCGCGCTCCCCCGGTGTACCGGTCGCGCCCGCGTCGCCGCCGTTCTCGTCGCCGTCGCCGGTCGTCTCGCCGGTCGCCGCCGTGTCCGCCGCCGTGTCCGGCGCCACGGGGGAGGCCAGCAGTCGTCGCTCGGGCGAGGCGGGAAAGTCGGGCCCGCGCAGTCGCGCCTCGCGCTGGTACTCGGCGAGGTCGACGCGCACCTCGATCGGCGTGCCGGCGATGCGGTTGAGCTCGGAGCCGATCCGCCGCGCCACGACGCGCAGCGTCTCGTGCAGGACCGGGAGGTAGGTGAGGTTCGTCGGCCAGTTCGACCACTCGACGTCCGCCGGCACCGCGACGAGGAGTGATTGGCCGCGGCCGACCTGACGCTCGACGACGAGCGGCGAGCGGTCGGCGTCGGTGAGCCGCGCCGCGACGCGCGCATCGGGCAGCGGCTCGAGCGCGGTGAATCGCTCGACGTCGATCAGGCGGAAGCTCTCGTCGCTGCCGCCGGCCGCACGCGCGAAGAACGGGTGCGTCAGATCGGGATCGACTGACACCGGCCGGGCGGGGTCGCCGATCGGATCGCCGATGGCGGCGGCCAGCACGTCGGGTCCCGGCTGCTCGGGCGTTCCCGGTCCGAGCGCGCGCGCGTAGACGTTGGCGTCGACCTGGTCGCCGGTGAAGATGACCAGTCCGCCGCCCTCGCGCACGTAGCTCGCGAGCGCCGCGGCGAACTCGCCCGGAATCGACGGCACGTTGGCGAGGAAGACGGCGCCGAACCGCTCGAGGTCATCGGTCGGCAGGTTGGTCTCGACGGCGATCGTCGGGGCGAACTCCGAGCGCACCTCGCCCCGCGGCCTGAGCGCGTGCGCGAGAAAGTCGGACTCGCCCTCGCCGAAGACGCCGGATGGCTCGCCGTCGACGACGAGCACGTCGACCTCGGACACCACCTGCACGGCGAGCCGGCGCACGTCGTCCGCGGCGAGGCCGTCGAGCGAGCCGTCGATCTCCGCCTCGACCCAGCGGATGCCCGGCTCGGGGAAGGTGTGCGGCACGCGCACCTGCACCGTCTCCCCGGACGCGATCTCGGCGACTCTCGCGGCGGGCGTCAGGCTGTCCTCGGTGCGAAGTCTGAGGCCGACGCCTCGCTGCGACACCTTGCCGAAGTTGGTCAGCTCGATACGCAGATCGACCGGAACGCCCGCGGTCGGATTGCGCGTCTCGACGGCGAGGTCGGTGACCGCCAGGTTGTCACGTGACGACGGCCCGATGTCGACGACCACGACGCGGGTGTTGGTCGGCGCCTCGGTCGTTCCGGCGAGACGCTCGAGCGCGCGCGTGATCGCCGCGTCCGCCTCGCCCTCGTCGTCGGTCCAGTCGGCGGAGCAGAGGTCGGTGAGGACGTGCACCACGCGGCCGCGCTCCTCGCGCGAGGAGGTCGCGAGGTCCTCGAGCACCGCAGCGAGGTCCATCCGCACCGCCGTCGGTCGAAAGGAGCCGCCCCCGAACGTCCGGCGAAGGTCGCCGAGCCGTGTCGCGTCGACCGCCGCCGCGGCGACGATCGGCGAGCTCGCGCTCGAGCAGCGGATCACCGTCACCGGATCGCGCGCCCCGCCGGCGGAGACTCGCTCGATCGACGCGAGCATCGCCTCGATGCCGCGGTCGAGCGAACGCCGTCCCGCCTCGACGTGGGCGGTCGACAGCGAGTCGTCGAGGACGAAGACCTTCTCCTCGGAGCGGAACGGCCCGCTCATCCAGCCGAACTCGTCGCGCGAGAGGTGCGGCCGCGCGACGGCCAGCACGATGAGCGCCACCAGCGCGACGCGGCACAGGAGCAAAATCAGTTGCTCGAGCCGGATGCGACGCCGGTTCCGCCGCATCGCCTCGAGGAGGAACTCCATCGCCGCCCAGTCGAGCCGGCGGAACCGCCGCCGCGTGATCAGATGAATGATGATGGGGATCGAGACCAGCCCGATGCCGCCCCAGAAGAGCGCCGAGTGGACGAAGCTCACCGGAGCCTCCTGCGGGCGCGAGCCCGCGCGGCGGCGACCGACACGATCGCCACGTCCAGCGGCTCTCCGGTGTGGGTCAGGCGGTAGTCGACGCCGAGGCGCGAGCAGATCTCGCGCACCTCCTCGACGAAGCGGTTCACCGCCTCGACGTACGCCTCGCGGAGCGTGCGTGGCTCGGCGAGGAGCTCCGGGTAGTCCTCGAGCCCCTTGAAGAGCGTGTTGCCCTCGAACGGGAACGTCAGCTCGGTCTCGTCGAGGATGTGGAATACGACCACCTCGTGACGGCGCACGACGAGCTGCTTCAGACCCTCCTCGAGATCCGCGCGAGGCGCGAACAGATCCGAGATGATGATCACCATGCCGCGTCGCGGTATCTCGTCCGCGATCTGGCTGAACACGCCGCGCAGGCCGGTCTTCTCGTCCGGAGCCGTGCGCTCGACGGCGTCGGCGATCTGGTAGAGCGCGCCCGGCTGCGTGCTCACCGGCACGCGCTCGCGGATGCGCGAGTCGAAGAGCGTCACGCCGATGGCGTCGTGCTGCTTGCGCAGGAGGTACGCGAGCGAGGCGGCGAGCGTGCCGCCGTAGTCGTACTTCGTCAGCGTGTCGCCGTAGCCGAATCGCATCGACTCGGAGGAGTCGAGCAGGATGTGGCCACGGAGGTTGGTGTCCTCCTCGAACCGCTTGATGACGATGCGGTCCGCGCGCCCGAGCACCTTCCAGTCGATGTGGCGCGGGTCGTCGCCGGGGACGTACTCCCGGTGGTCGACGAACTCGACCGAGTGGCCGTGGTACGGGCTGCGGTGCAGTCCGGAGATGATGCCCTCGACCACCGTCCGTGCCCGCAGCTCGAGCCGCCCGATCCGGGCCAGGACCTTAGGATCGAAGTACTTTCCGGAGCTCGCCATCGGGCAGTATCGCGCCTTCCTCCGTCGGTGTCGTCTCGAGCAGTCGGTCGATCACGTGGTCGGCGTCGATTCCCCGCGCCTCGGCGTGGAAGTTGGTGAGCACGCGGTGCCGCAGCACGGGCCGGGCCATCGCCTGGATGTCCTCGATCGCCACGTGCTTGCGCCCCTGGAGCAGGGCGCGCGCCTTGGCGCCGACGACGAGGAACTGGCACGCGCGCGGGCCGGCGCCCCACGCGACGGCGTCGCGCACCACCTCGGGGGGCTCCTCGCCGGGCACGCCGACGCGGGTCTGGCGCACCAGCTTCATGGCGTAGTCGACGATCGGCTCGGCGATCGGCACCCTGCGGACGACGTGCTGGATCTCCTCGATCTCCGGGCCACCGAGCACCGGCTCGACCTCGAGGTCGAGGTCGGAGGTCGTCCGCGCGATGACCTCCTTCTCCTCCGCCCACGCCGGGTAGCGCACGAAGATCTTGAACATGAAGCGGTCCTGCTGCGCCTCCGGCAGTGGGTAGGTGCCCTCCTGCTCGATCGGGTTCTGGGTGGCGAGCACGAAGAAGGGGCTCGGCAGCGGGTGGCGCTCGCCGCCGACGGTGACCTGGCGCTCCTGCATCGCCTCGAGGAGCGCCGCCTGCGTCTTCGGCGGCGTGCGGTTGATCTCGTCCGCGAGAATGACGTTCGCGAATATCGGACCTTTCAGGAAGCGGAACTCCCGCGTGCCGCGAGCGCGGTCCTCGTGGATCACCTCGGTTCCCGTAATGTCCGCCGGCATCAGGTCCGGCGTGAACTGGATGCGGTGGAAATCGAGCTGCAGGCAGCGCGCCAGTGTGCTGATGAGCAGCGTCTTGGCGAGTCCGGGGACGCCCTCGAGGATGCAGTGCCCGCGCGAGAAGATGGCGATGAGCAGTTCCTCGATGACGTCGTTCTGGCCGACGATGACCTTGCCGATCTCCTCGCGGAGGTGGTCGAAACGGGTCTTGAACTCGGACATGATCTCCTCCACCGAGCGCGCTGGCGCGGCGCCGGTCTCCTGCTTCTTCCCCTTGCCACTGCCTGCCTTCGACGCCTTCTTGGCCACGGTGTCACCTCATGCTGTGCCGGGATACGCTTCGCCGCTCGGGATGCCGCCCACGAGGCTCCACGGGGGTGATCGCCCGACTATCTTAACAGGCGGCGAAGCGTTCCCGGAACGCCAAACGACTGCCCGGGCAACGCCAGAAACGCCGCGCACGCTCCCCGGTTGGTCCCGTGCGCGCTGCACGGCCCCACGCGCGGGCCGAGAGCGGCATCGCCGCGCCGCGCCGACCGGACCGGGCGATGGCCGCCCCGGAGGGCGCTAAGTGCCTACCCTGCAGCGCCTTCCGGACGGCGGCGGCGGGCGATCGCGGGGCCCTCGCCGCCGCCGCGGGCGAGGGCCGCCGGGAGGCCGTTTTCGGGGGCCGGAAGATTCGCCGTAAATCTATCCATGAAATCACTTTAACGCGGCAAGAATTGGTGGATTTCGGACCCGCTGTGGCCTATAATTTCCGTCTTGGCGACGGTTTTCCGGGACCGGCTTTCCGGGGACGTCACCACCGAGACCAGCCGCGGAGCAGTCCGCTGGGCGCTCGGAGCGATCGGTCGGCGCCGGCCCGGGCGCCAGCGCCCGGACCCCCGCCTCGATCAGGCACCTGGAGGTGAAACATGAAAGTCCGTTGCGACCGGGCCCGGCTGATCGAATCGCTCAACAGCATCGTCGGGATTGTGCCGGCGAACTCGCCCAAACCGGTCCTCGGAGACTTTCTCCTCGCCACCGAGGAGGGAAGCCTGGTCGCCGAGGCGACGGACATGGACATCTCCGGCAAGGCGCTCCTCCATACCGTCGAGGTGCAGGAGAGCGGCCGGGCCGCGGTGCCGTCGGCGCGTCTGGTGTCGATTCTCAAGGAGATCCCGGACGAGTCGGTGGAGCTCCATTCGCGCGACGACCCGCCCGGAGCGATCATCTCGGGAAACGGTTTCGAGTTCCGCATCCTGGGGCACGATCCCGACGAGTTCCCGGCGGTGAGCGAGCCCGAGACGCCGAACACGTTCACCCTCCATCGCGAGAAGCTCCACGACGCGCTGAAGCGCGTCTCCATCGCCGCGTCGCGCGACACCACGCGCTACCAGCTCAACGGCGTCTTTCTCGAGTTCGAGAAGGGGAAGGTGGCGCTGACGGCGACCGATGGCAAGCGTCTGACGCACGATCAGATCCGCGTCGACGGCGAGATTGACAGCGCCATCTCGGCGATCCTGCCGAATCAGGCGATCGACGTCTTCCTGCGCATCCTCTCGTCGCACGCGATTCAGGACGAGACGGTGACGCTCTCCCTCTCGGAGACGCACGTCAACCTGCACACGAAGGACAACCGGGTATCGTCGAACCTCGTCGACGGGATCTACCCGAACTACCGCGCCGTCTTCCCGCCCGAGTCGCGGCTGCGGCTGCGGTGCCGCAAGTCGTTGCTGCTCACCGCGGCGCGGAGCGCGTCGCTGACGACGGACAAGTCGACCCAGACGGTGCTCTTCCGGATCACCACGGAGTCGATGGTGCTCGAGTCGCAGGCGCAGGACATCGGCGAGGCGCGGGTCGAGATCCCGATCGAGGCCACCGGCGACGCGATGGAGGTGCGCTTCAACCCGGTGTTCTTCATCGACGCGCTGCGCACCTTCGAGGAGGACGAGGTGCAGATCGAGCTGACCGATCCCGGCAAGCCCGCCCTCCTCAGGGGCACCGCGAATTACAGGCACCTCGTCATGCCCCTGGTGAACAAGTGATACCGAGATCCAGCAGCAGCTCCACCGACCACCAGGGCCGCGACGGGGGGGCGCCGAAGAGGGAGTTCGCCAGCGTCGGCGACATCCTGGAGCGGTCCCCCGCGATGAGGGCGATCCGCGAGTACGAGCGGACCGCCTCGCTGCGGGAGGCGTGGGAGGAGTCGGTCGGGCCTCTGGCCGCGCGAAACTCGCGCGTGACGCGGTACGCCGGCGGCACGCTCCACGTGGATGTTTTCTCGGCCCCGATGCTGCAGGAGCTGTCGTCTTACAGGAAAAAGGAAATCATGGCCCGTCTGAGGAGAACCGATAAATTCAAGGGGCTCATCGACATCGCGTTCCGCGCCGGGTGACCGGGCCCCCTCAAACGACGGAGAAGAGATTGAAGACGGACGATTCCATGAACCCGGTATCTGAAAGTGTTGGAAGCGAAAGAAGCCCCGATATGGCGAACGAACTAGTCGCGCCGATCCCCGAGGAGTACGACGGCAGTCATATCAAGGTGCTCGAGGGGCTCCAGGCGGTCCGTAAGCGGCCGGACATGTACATCGGCGGCACGGACTCCGGAGGGTTGCACCACCTCGTCTTCGAAGTGCTCGATAATTCGATCGACGAGGCGCTTGGCGGATACTGCGACGCGATCGAGGTGAAGATCCACGACGACGGGAGCATCTCGATTCTCGACAACGGTCGCGGTATCCCGGTCGACATGCACGAGACGGGCAAGTCGGCGCTCGAGGTCGTGATGACCGTCCTCCACGCAGGTGGCAAGTTCGACCACAAGGCGTACAAGGTCTCCGGCGGCCTCCACGGCGTCGGCGTGTCGGTCGTCTGCGCTCTCAGCGAGTGGCTCGAGGTCGAGGTCTGCCGCGACGGCATGCGACACCGCCAGACCTACGCGCGCGGACAGCCGACCGACGAGGTCACCAACCTCGGCAAGACGGACCGCCAGGGCACCCTGGTGCGCTTCAAGGCGGACCCGGAGATCTTCGAGACCGTCGAGTTCAAGCCGGAGGTGATCTCCAAGCGCTGCCGCGAGCTCGCGTTCCTCAACAGCGGCCTGCGAATCAAGTTCATCGACGAGATCTCTGAAACCGAGGAGAAGTTCTACTACGAGGAGGGGATCAAGGACTTCGTCCGCCACCACAACTCGACGAAAACGCCGCTCCACAAGGACATCGTCTTCTTCTCGAGGACCGACGAGGCGAGCGGCACCGGCCTCGACGTCGCGCTGCAGTACAACTCCGAGTACTCCACCGAGAGCATCTTCACCTTCGCGAACAACATCCACACGGTTCACGGCGGCACGCACCTGAGCGGCTTCAAGTCGTCCCTGACGCGCACCCTCAACCGGTACGCGCGGGACAACCGGCTGATGAAGGACAGCGAGAGCCTGCCGGAGGGCAACGACTACCTCGAGGGGATCGTGGCGGTCGTCAGCGTCAAGGTCCCCGACCCGAAGTTCGAGAGCCAGACCAAGGTGAAGCTGTCGAACACGGAGGTCGAGGGGATCGTGCAGCAGATCGTCAACGATGAACTCGGCACGTACCTCGAGGAGAACCCGCAGACCGCGAAGACGATCATCAACAAGGCCGTCCAGGCACGCCAGGCGCGAGAGGCTGCCAGGAAGGCTCGCGACCTGATCCGGCGCAAGACGGTGCTCTCGAGCGGCAACCTGCCGGGGAAGCTCGCGGATTGCTCGAGTCGCGACCCCGACAGGACGGAGCTCTTCATCGTCGAGGGTGACTCGGCCGGTGGCTCCGCGAAGACGGGGCGCGTGCGCGAGTTTCAGGCGATCCTGCCGATCCGCGGCAAGATTCTCAACGTCGAGAAGACCCGCATCGACAAGATGCTGAGTCACAACGAAATCCAGACGATCATCACGGCGATCGGCACGGGCATCGGCGAGGACGACTTCGACCTCAGCAAGCTGCGCTACGGCAAGATCATCATCATGACGGACGCGGACGTCGACGGCTCGCACATCCGCACGCTGCTGCTGACGTTCTTCTTCCGGCAGATGCCGCAGCTGATCGAGACGGGACACCTCTTCATCGCGCAGCCGCCACTCTTCAAGCTGACCCGCAACAAGCGGGAGCGCTACATCCAGAACGAGCAGGAGTTCGAGCAGATCAGCCTCGAGGTGATCGTCGAGGGCACGGCCCTCGAGAGCGCCGACGGCGCGCGCCGCTGCGAGGGCGAAAATCTGCTGAGGCTCTTCCGCGCAATTCGCCAGCTCGAGCGGTACGCGGCGCAGCTCGAGCGGCGGGGACTGCGGATCGACGACTACCTCGCGGCGCGACGTGAGGACGGCGCGTTTCCGATCCTCGCCGTCAGATCGGGCGGCCGCAGCGTCGAGGACGCGCCGGATCGTTACTTCTTCTCCGAGGAGGAGCTCAAGGCGTTCCTCGAGCGGCTGCGAATCGAGTACGACCGCGAGATCGTCGTGGCGAGCGTCGACGTCCCGACGGAGAAGCGAGATGGCGCGGACGCGATCATCTCCGAGATTCACGAGAGCGAGGGGATCCGCAAGACGGTCGATCGGATCCTCGAGTCGGGAGTGATGCCGCTCGTCTATCGACACCCCGACATCCCCGAGGAGGAGACCCTGGCCGTCAACGAGATGCCCGGGCCGGTCGCCCGTCTCGTGCGCAAGAAGAGTGAAAGCGGCGAGGACATCCACGACATCCGGAACCTTCTCGGCGCGCTGCACCGCGCGATGTCACGCATCGACGTGCAACGCTTCAAGGGTCTCGGTGAGATGAACCCCGACCAGCTCTTCAACACGACGATGGATCCGGGGAACAGAACGCTGCTCTCGGTCAGCATGAAGGACGCATACAAGGCGGATGAGTACTTCAGCATCCTGATGGGCACCGACGTCGAGTCACGGCGGAAGTTCATCCAGGAGCACGCGCTCGAGGTCAAGAACCTCGATATCTGAGTCTGCTCGGTCTGCCGAGTTTCGAAATATGAAGAGAGGAAACGGATGACCCAGGGGAACGGGGAGGACAGGTTCGCGAACGAGCGCATCGTCGACCAGGACATCGAGAACGAGCTCAAGACCTCGTACCTCACCTACGCGATGAGCGTCATCATCTCCAGGGCGCTTCCCGATGTCCGTGACGGGCTGAAGCCGTCTCAGCGACGCATCCTCCTCGCGATGAACGACCTCAACCTCACCGCGGGCGCGAAGTACAAGAAGTGCGCGAAGATCGTCGGCGAGTGCATGGGGAAGTACCACCCGCACGGCGATCAGGCGATCTATCCGACGCTGGTCCGCATGGCGCAGGACTTCAGCATCCGCTACCCGCTGATCGACGGGCAGGGGAACTTCGGATCGATCGACGGTGACCCGCCGGCGGCAATGCGGTACACCGAGGCGCGGATGACCCGTGCCTCGATGGACCTTCTCGAGGACCTCGAGAAGGACACTGTCGAGATCACCAAGAACTTCGACGAGTCCGAGGATGAGCCGACGCTGCTCCCCGGACGCTTCCCGAATCTCCTCTGCAACGGGTCGACGGGGATCGCCGTCGGGATGGCGACGAGCATCCCGCCGCACAACGTCAACGAGGTCTGCGACGGTCTGATCGCGCTGATCAAGAATCCGGAGATCTCCATCGAAGACCTGATGATCACCATCCAGGGGCCCGACTTCCCCACCGGCGGGTTCATCTGCGGGCGGCAGGGAATCCGCAAGGCGTACAGGACCGGCCGCGGTCTGGTCACGGTGCGGTCGAAGTATCACGTCGAGGAGAAGAAGACCCGCGAGCAGATCGTCTTCACGGAGATTCCGTACCAGGAGTCGAAGGAAAGCCTGATCAACCGGATCGTCAACTGCGTCAAGGAAGAGAAGGTCGAGGGGATCAGCGACGTCCGCGACGAGTCCGACAAGGACGGCATCCGGCTGGTGATCGAGCTCAAGCGCGGCTCCGATTCCGACGTCGTCGTCAACCAGCTCTTCAAGCACACGCCCCTGCAGAACTCGTTCAGCATCATCAACATCGCCCTGGTCAACGGCCGGCCGGAGACGCTGAACCTGAAGGAGATGCTGGTCGAGTACAAGAACCACCGCGTGGTGGTGATCCGGCGGCGCACCGCGTACCTGCTGCGTCGCGCCGAGTACCGACTTCACATCGTGCTCGGCCTGCTCAAGGCGCTCGACCACATCGACGCGATCATCAAGCTGATCCGAGCCTCGGGTGATCCGGAAGAGGCGCAGCGCCGCCTGATGGACGAGTTCGACTTCACGCTGCTCCAGGCGCGCGAGATCCTCCAGATGCGTCTCCAGAAGCTGACGGGGCTCGAGCGCAACAACCTCGAGAAGGAGAAGGCCGATCTCGAAGCGAGGATCGCCGATTACAAGGACATCCTGGCGCGCGATGAGCGCGTCCTCGACATCATCGTGGACGACCTCCACCAGGTGAAAAACCAGTTCGGCGATGCCCGGCGCACGACGATTCTCGACGCCGAGTTCGAGGAGATCGAGGACGAGGATCTCATCGCGGAGGAGGACGTCGTCGTCACCGTCAGCCGCGAGGGCTACATCAAGCGCACTCCCCTGAGCGAGTACCGCAGCCAGGGACGCGGCGGCAAGGGGAAGACCGGTGGTCAGACCAAGGAAGGCGACGACATCAAGGACCTCTTCATCGCCTCGACGCACGATTACATTCTCTTCTTCACGAATCTGGGGCGCGTCTACTGGCTGAAGGTCTACAACATCCCGGACCTCGCGCGCACGTCGCGCGGCCGCGCGGTGATCAACTTGCTCAAGCTCGGCGCCAACGAGACCATCACCGAGCAGCTCTGCGTGCGGGAGTTCAGCGACGAGCAGAGCGTCCTGCTTGCAACCCGCAAGGGAATCATCAAGAAGACGGCGCTGTCCAACTTCTCACGACCGAAGCAGACCGGGATCATCGCGGCGCAGCTCGACGACGGCGACCAGCTGATCGGCGTTGCCATCTGCAAGGTCGGCCAGACCGTTCTCCTCGGCACGCGCAACGGCAAGTGCATTCGCTTCCCCGAAAGCGACGCGCGCCGCATGGGACGGACGGCGCGCGGCGTTCGCGGCATCTCGCTCAAGGGGGACGACTGCGTGGTCGACATGGCCGTGCTGGACGAGGGCGAGAGCGCCCAGTCGGTCCTCACCGTGTGCGAGAACGGTTACGGAAAGAGAACGCCCACCTCGGAGTACCGCATCCAGAAGCGCGGCGGCACGGGGATCATCGACATCCGGACCTCGAAGCGGAACGGCCATGTCGTCGCCCTGAAGGCGGTGACCAAGGGCGACGACGTCGTCCTGATGACCGCGATGGGACAGATCATCCGCATGTGTGTGAGCGATATTCGACCGATCGGTCGCGCCACCCAGGGCGTGCGGCTGATCACCGTCGGCGAGAACGACACGGTCGTCGGCGTCGAGCAAGTAGTCAACGAGGAGAACGGCAGGAACGACGACGGCGGGCAGCCGGAGGACCAGCCTCGCGCGAGCGAAACAGCGAGTGACGCAGACGGCGAGGGCGGCACCGACGTCGGCGACGCGGCCGACACGGACCAGAACGCAGGAAATGAAACCGACGCGTCACCGGACGACTCGTCGAACGGCTAAGGGATGTCAGCGAACGAAGCTCTGAGACGGCCTCCCCCCGGATCACCGGATCCGGCGCGGAAGGCCCTGATCGTTCAGAGTGACCGGACGATCTTTCTCGAGGTCGATCACTCGGACTTCGAGGAGATCCGCGACCGACTGATGGCCTTCGCGGAGCTCGAAAAAAGCCCCGAACACGTCCACGTCTACCGCATCACGCCGATCTCGCTCTGGAACGCCGCCGCCGCCCGCATCGGACCGGAGGAGATCCTCGACTTCCTCGAGGATCGCAGCCGCTATCCGGTGCCGACGACGATCCGCCAGGAGATCTTCGAGCGGCTCTCGCAGTTCGGGATGATCCGCCTCGAGCTCGACGGCGATCGCCGCCTCGTCCTGACGTCGAAGAACGCCGCGGCGCTCGAGGAGATCGCCCACCAGAAACACCTGGCGCCGTACTTTCGGGGACGGCTCGAGGGCGGCTCGCTCGAGGTCGCTCCGGGGTACCGTGGCCAGATCAAGCTGGCGCTGATCAAGCTGGGATTCCCCGTCGAGGACGTCGCCGGGTATCGTCGCGGCGAGGACCTCGACATCGTGCTGTCGACGGAGCTCGAATCCGGCTCGCCGTTCCACATGCGACCGTACCAGCAGGATGCGGTCAGCGCGTTCTACGCCGGCGGCACCGCGTCCGGCGGCAGCGGCGTGGTGGTGCTGCCGTGCGGCGCCGGCAAGACGATCGTCGGGCTCGGCGTGATGTCGAGCGTCAAGGCGCACACCCTCATCCTGACCACCAACATCACCGCGCTCAGACAGTGGCGGCGGGAGCTCCTCGACAAGACCGGCCTCGACGATGGCGACATCGGCGAGTACTCCGGCGAGGTCAAGAGCATCCGGCCGGTGACGCTGACGACCTACAACATCCTGACCTACCGCAAGAGCAAGACCGACGATTTCCTCCACTTCAAGCTCTTCTCGGAGGACCATCGCTGGGGACTCATCATCTACGACGAGGTGCACCTCCTGCCGGCGCCGGTCTTCCGGTTCACGGCGGAGATTCAGGCGACTCGTCGCCTCGGTCTCACGGCAACGCTCGTTCGCGAGGATGGCAAGGAGGACGAGGTCTTCAGCCTCATCGGGCCGAAGAAGTTCGATCTGCCGTGGCGCGCGCTGGAGACCGACGGCTGGATCGCGACGGCGGGCTGCGTCGAGATCCGGGTCGACCTCGATCCCGAGGAGCGCAGCGAGTACGTGGTCTCATCGTCGCGCCAGAAGTTCCGCATCGCCTCCGAGAACCCGAGAAAGCTCGATGTCGTCAAGGAGCTGATCGAGGAACACGCAGGAGACCGCGTGCTGGTAATCGGCCAGTACCTCAACCAGCTCCGCTCCCTGCGCGGCAAGATCGGCGCGCCGCTGATCACCGGCAAGACGCCGACGCGTGAGCGCGAGGAGCTCTACGACAGCTTCCGCAACGGCACCATCCCAGTGCTGATCGTCAGCAAGGTGGGGAACTTCGCCGTCGACCTCCCGAACGCCAACGTCGCCATCCAGATCTCGGGGACCTTCGGCTCGCGGCAGGAGGAGGCACAGCGCCTCGGCCGCATCCTGCGCCCCAAGGACAACGGTGGCGCCGCGATCTTCTACTCGGTGGTGACCCGCAGCACTCGCGACCAGGACTTTGCACAGAAACGCCAGCTCTTCCTCACCGAGCAGGGCTACAAGTACGAGATTCGTGACGGAACGAACGGAAACGGAACGCCTCGATGAAAGTCGCCGACCACATTCGCAACCTGAGAAAGGCCCAGCTCCAGGAGTACTTCCTGCGGTGGTTCCCCGCCGAGAAGATGACCAGCGACAAGGACACGCTGGTGCATCGCCTCGAGGACGCCATGTGCGACCCGCGGACGATCCGCGAGCGGTACGACCGTCTTCCGCGGTCGTCGCGCGATTTCCTGATCGCGCTGCTCACCGAGCCGGAGCGCCGCGCCACCGTCGAGAAGGTCCGCAGCAGCCCGCGCGGCCGGAACATCGAGACGTACGAGGTCGAGACGCTGCTGAAGACGCTGACCAACGAGGGGTGGGTGATCCCCGTCTCGGAGACCTCCAATGGCGTGCGGAAGGAGGTGTTCATCCTTCCGGACGAGATCGCCGACGGTCTCGCCGTCACCATCGACGTCGAATGCCGCGACCCCGCGAGCATGATCAGCGTCGGGAGATTCCTCGAGGACGGGTCGGAGGGCGAGACGCTCTCCGGCGAGGAGATCGAGCAGCGCATCGCGCGCCTCGAGGACACCGAGCTGCGCGAGGCCGCGCACGCCGCCCTGACGCGGCACGGCGGCATCCTGCCGCTGTCGGTCTGGGAGGTCGAGGGACACGAGAGTCGCGTGCACCGCCCCGAGTGGCGTCACCAACTCGAGCGCGAGATGATCGGCACCACCGGAGTGCTGTCGCTCCGGCGTTACGGGCTCGACCTCGAGGAGGAGTGCCTGGTCATCTTCCAGGAGCACGTCGAGAGCCACAGCCGGCACGTCCTCGAGACGCAGAACGTCGAGAACGACCAGGAGTACAACCTCGGCGTCGACCTGCTGATCGACATCCGCCGGATCATCGAGATCGCCCGGCACGAGATGCTCGAGGTCACCCGCGAGGGATCGGTCTTCAAGAAGACCGAGGACAAGATCGAAACGCAGCTCCTGACCAGCCACTACAGGAGCCTCTTCGACGGCACGCCGGTGCACCACGTCCTCGGCCTCTGCAAGAAGCTCCGCCTCCTCGACCAGGGAGACCGCTACCTGCGGCCCGACCCGATGCGCCGCAAGGTCTGGGCGAAGAAGAAGCTGGTCGCCAAGACGAAATCGATCTTCGAGATCTACCAGAACGAGTACCGCGGCGGTCGCTGGAGCTTCCACCAGCGGCTGATCCGCAAGATCCTCCTCAAGGAGGTCGTCAACCTGCCGGCAGCGACGTGGGTGCCGGCCAAGGCGGTGTTCACGCTGGCGATCGCGCGGTTCCTGTCGCAGCTCGACAGCCTCGACGTCGCCACCACCTTCCAGGAGCTCCAGGTCGAGGAGTTCCAGAACGAGACGCTGATGGTGCCGGTCGACCGGCTCTACCAGGACCTCTCGTACTGGTTCGTCCACCGACTCGCCCTCGCCGGCCTCGTCAACCTCGGCTTCCGCGAGGGAAACTTCGTCAGCATGCAGCTCTCGTCGCTCGGACGGCGTCTCTTCGAGCTCGAGCCGTCCGAGGACGGCGGCGGAAAGCTCGTGGTCAACCCCGACTTCGAGATCCTCCTCTTTCCCGGCGGCGTCCGCTACGAGGAGATGAACTACACGCTCTCCGCTTTCGCGGAGCGCACCGGGAGCGAGTGGGTGAAGCGCTACCGCATCACCCCCGAGAGCATCAAGCGCGGCGTGGTCTCCGGCTTCTCCGCCGAGAAGATCCTGCAGTTCCTCGGCGCCGGCTGCGAGAACCGCGTCCCGTCGAACGTGGAGTTCTCGATCCGCGAGTGGGCGGGAGGCATCGAGCCGGTGCTCCGGCAGCGCGTCGTCCTCCTCCGCAGCCGATCGAAGGGCGGCGCCGATCAGCTCGTCCAGCTCCTTCAGGAGCACGACGTGCCGCACGAGCGCGTCGGGGACATGGCGATCTCGGTCCGCGGGGCGAAAAACGAGCGGCGAATCCGCGAGCTCCGCGACGTCTTCCAGAACGCCGGACTGATCCTCGAGTAGCCGATCGCTCCCCGGTCCGGCGATATCCCCCCGCGCAGGCCGGCCGCGATTTTTTTCTGTCAAGCTGACCGATCCCACGGCCGATATTCCTGATGGCCGCCGGGACGCCGGCGCGACTCGGGGGCCGCATCAACAAAGCTCCCGTCCACCGTGAGGAGCGAGGGTTGGCAGGACTCTCGCGCACCTCGCGGTTTTTTTTTTGCTCCACCCCCATCCCGGGGTTGGGAACGCAGGTTGCGGCCCGAGGCACCCTTGGGCTATTCTTGCGTTTTCGCCACCCCGTGGCTTCCTCACCGAGACGGCAACCTTGCTCAGCGAACCGAGAACGATCAGTCTTCTGACCGACCTGATCCACGTGCCCGCAAAGCATGCCATCGATCGGCTGCGGGAGTTCTACAACTCGGTCTGCGGACCCCTCGAGTACGAGAACTTCATCCGAACACCCGACGGCGCGCGCATCGAGAAGACCCAGACCGAGGGCGCCGAGACGTCGACCGTCGTCCTCCGGCAGGATCGGATTTCGGTCATCGAGGACAGCACGACGTTGACGGTCGATCAGTACAGCCAGAAGCTCGAGGCGGTCGCCAAGACGGCGATGGAGGTCCTCAAGCTGCCGTTCTTCCTCGTGCAGCAGTCGACGGTGCGCGCGATCGCCTCGCCGCACGCCTTCAAGACCGGCGCGGAGTTCATCGGACGCAGCCTCTTCCGGATCACCACCGAGCACCTCGGACCCCTCGGCCGGCCGACCAACATCTTCGGCTTCCGGCTCTTCTTCCCGGCGACCAAGGAGCAGCCGCACCAGTTCAACGTCCGCGTCGAGAGCTACGTCAAGGACAACCGCTCGATCTACATCGAGAACGTCGGCATGTTCAAGACACCCATCCAGTACCGGGGGCTCCAGGCCATCGGACGCAACGTCCAGGCGACCGCCGAGTTCGTCTCGAACAACCTCTACGGATTCCTCTCGCAGTTCGACAGCAAGGACGCACCACCGTGAACGTGAAGCGCCGCGTCGTCGTCGCCCCTCTCGTCGTTCCCGTCGTTGCCGCCATCCCCATCGTCGCCTCCCTCTCGCTGCCGTCGTGCCGGACGGGCGGCGAGTCCCCGGCGGTGAGCCGCCCGGTCGAGCCCGGCGAGACGCGCCTGCGCAACGTGCGCCAGCTGACCTTCCGCGGCGAGAACGCCGAGGCGTACTTCTCGGCGGACGGCACGGAGCTGATCTACCAGGCGAGTCGCTGCCTGCCGCCGGAGGGCGACGGGGAGGCCCTGCCGCGCTGCGACCAGATCTTCCGCATGCGGATCGACGGCGGCGGGCGCCAGATGGTGTCGACGGGCAAGGGCCGGACGACGTGCGCGTACTTCCTCCCCGACGGCTCGCGCATCGTCTACGCGTCGACCCACCTCGGAGACGAGGACTGCCCCCCGGTGCCGGAGTTCCGGCCGGGCCGTTACGTCTGGCCGATCCACGAGACGTACGACATCTTCAGCGCGCGGCCGGACGGCAACGATCTGCAGCGACTGACCACCGCGCCCGGCTACGACGCCGAGGCGACCGTGTCGCCGGACGGCTCCCTGATCGTCTTCACGTCGGTGCGCGACGGCGACCTCGAGCTCTACACCATGCGACCGGACGGCACGGAGCAGACGCGAATCACCCACACGCCGGGATACGACGGCGGCGCGTTCTTTTCGCCGGACGGAAAGCGGATCTGCTACCGCGCCAGCCGCCCCCGGCCCGGTCCCGAGCTCGATCGCTACCGCGAGTTGCTCGCCGAGGGGCTCGTCGAGCCGTCACGTCTCGAGATCTTCGTCGCCGACGCCGACGGCTCGAACGTCAGGCAGGTCACCGACAACGGCGCCGCGAACTTCTGTCCCTTCTTCCACCCGTCGGGAGAGAAGATCATCTACGCGAGCAACCGCCTCGACCCGCGCAAGCGCAACTTCGACCTCTTCCTGATCGACCTCGCGACCGGAGCCGAGGAGCGCGTGACGCATCACGAGGACTTCGACGGCTTCCCGATGTTCTCCCCGGACGGCCGCCTCTTCGTGTGGTGCTCGAACCGCTTCGGAGCCCAGCGGGGCGACACAAACGTGTTCATCGCGGAGTGGGTGGAGAACTGACGGGGGTGACCCCGCCTCGGTCTCGGTATCGGAATCGGAGTCGGGGTCGGGGTCGGACATCGGACTCCGTCCTCTGCCTCCGTCCTCTGTCTCGGTCTCGGTCTCGGACTCCGCTCGCTCGGCCCCGACGTCGGCCACTCACGCGACTCGATGGTTTTCGGGCACGGGCACGGGCACGGGAACGGGAACGGGAACGGGGACGGGGACGGGGACGGGGACGAGACCGAAACCGCCGAGTGGGTTGGGCTACGGCACCACCATCGGCCTCACCCCATCCTCCACGATCCCCGACTCGAGCAGCCGCGCGCGCATCTGCTCGGCCTGGCGGCGCGAGTCGTACCTTCCGATCCAGACGCGGTAGAGTGTCGCATCGCCGCGTTGCACTGGCTCGACCTGGACCGCGAACCCGCGCTGGCGGTAGACGCTCGCCAGGGCATCGGCGCCCGCACGCCGCCCGTAGGCGCCGATCTGCACCGTGAAGAAATCCGGCAACTGGAGCCTGGCCTCCGCGTCGGCGGCCTCGGACGTCCCGGGTGCGACAGCCGCGATGCCGCGAAAGACGTCGCGCGCGTCGGCGAACCGTCCTGCCTGCTGCAGGCTCAGTCCGTGACGGTACTCGATCCGCCGCCGCTTCGCCGGATCCGGCTCGAGCTCCATCGCCTGCTCGAAGTACCCGGCGGCTCGCTCGTACTGTCCGACATGGAGCTCCAGATCGCCGAGGGACTGGATCGCCAGCACCTTGAGCGATGGATCGGTCACCGAGTCGATGATCTCGCGGTAGACGCGGCGGGCCTCCTCGACGTTCCCGAGCAGGAAGTCGCACGAGGCGACGCGCAGACGCACGCCGTTGTTGAGGTGGCCGTCGGGGTAGTCGGCGAGGAGCGCCTCGAACGTCCTCTTCGACTCCTCGAACTGCTTCAGCTTGAAGAGGTCGACGCCGCGATCGTGTCGCTCGAGGTAATCCTGCGACGGTCCGCCGGTCGTGTTGCACGAGAACACGACGAGCACCGCGAGCAGGGCCAGCCGGCAGGCGTGGGGTTTCATTGCCATGATGACCGGATTATAAGTAGGCGGTCGTGCAGGACACAACCCCTGCAGGCGACGCGCGCCCATGAAGCACTCGTGGATCATCGGCATCGACACCGGCGGCACCTTCACCGACATCGTCTGCCGGCGGCGGGGCGAGTTGCTGGTGCTGAAGGTGCCGTCGACGCGTGACGATCCCGCGGACGCGGTCATCCGCGGCGTCGAGACCCTGCTGGCCGCGAACGCTCCCGACGGCGACCGGTCGGTCGTCGGGCACGTCGTGCACGGGTCGACCGTCGCCACGAACACCATCCTCGAGCGCAAGGGCGCGGCCACCGCGTTCGTGACCACCGAGGGGTTCGGCGACCTCGTCGAGATCGGCCGCCAGAACCGTCCGTCGCTCTACGACCTCGAGGTGCGCAGGCCCCAGCCGCTGGTGCCGCGAGCGCTCCGCGTCGAGGTGCTCGAGCGCACTCTCCCGGACGGCAGCGTCGCCACCGGTCTCGACGAGACCGCCCTGCGCGAGCGGCTCGAGCGACTCGCGGGGCGCGTCGAGGCGGTGGCGATCGGCTTCCTCTTCTCCTATCGCAATCAGAAACACGAGCGGGCCGCCGAGAGTCTGATCCGACGCCTCCTGCCGTCGGTGCCGGTGACCATCTCGTCGCGCGTCTCGCCCGAGATGCGCGAGTACGAGCGTTTCTCGACGGCCATCCTGAACGCCTACGTCTCGCCGCGGATGGAGCGGTACCTCGAGAGGCTGCAACGGCGCCTGCCGGGCCGTTCGCTCGAGATCATGGGGTCGGGCGGCGGCACCGTGCCCGTCGATCGCGCCCGGAAGGAGCCGGTCTCGACGGTGCTCTCTGGCCCCGCCGCCGGGGTGCTCGGCGCCCGTGACATCGCGCGGCGCGCGGGAATCGATCGCGTGATCACGTTCGACATGGGCGGCACATCGACGGACGTCTCGCTCGTCGACGGCGACGTCGGCTACCGGCTCGAATCGGAGATCGGCGGGCTGCCGATGCGACTGCCGGTGATCGACGTGCACACCGTCGGCGCCGGAGGCGGATCGATCGCGCGCGTCGATGCGGGAGGCGGGCTGCGCGTCGGACCCGAGAGCGCCGGCGCCGACCCCGGGCCTGCCGTCTACGGCCGCGGCAGCGACCTGACCGTGACCGACGCGCACGTCGCGCTCGGACGCCTCGCCGGCGACTCGTTCCTCGGCGGGGAGATGGCCGTGCAGCCCGAGCGCGTGCGACCGCTCGTCGGCGAGCTCGCGCGCGCGATGAAGACCTCGCCGAGCGCGGCGGCGCGTGGCGTCCTTCGCGTCGTCAACGCGGAAATGGAGCGCGCGATCCGCGTCGTGTCGCAGGAACGCGGCCACGACCCGCGCGCCTTCACGCTCGTCGCGTTCGGCGGCGCGAGCGGTCTGCACGCCGTGTCGCTGGCGCGCGGTCTGCTGATCCCGAGAGTCCTGATTCCCCCGCATCCCGGCATGCTCTGCGCCTGGGGCATGCTCTCCGCCGAGCGCATCCGCTGGCGCGCCCGCACGGTGCAGCGAGCGGCCGTGACGTTACCGCCGCGCGAGCTCGTCGGCGTGGCCTCCGGCCTCATCGACGAGGCGAGCGCCGATTTCGGCGACCTCCCGCGACGCGACCTGCGCGAAACGCTGGAGCTCGACATGCGCTTCGAGGGTCAGACACACGTCCTGACGATGCGTTACGACGCCCGCCGCGGGCGCAGCGCGAAACGCTTTGCCGTCGATCGCTACGTCGAGGATTTCCTGGCGACCTACCGCGAGCGCTATCGGTTCCTCGACGAGTCGTGGCCGGTCGAGGTGGTCACCGTCCGCGTGTCGGTGGCCGCAAGGCGCGCCGGACGGAAAACGGGCGGAGGCGGCAGAGGACGCGCCACGACGCGCCGGCGCCCGCGGCCCCGCTCCCGCCGCCGCGTCCTCCACGATGACGGCCGCACGCACGACACGCCGATCTTCCAGCGCGACGACCTCCGGCCCGGCGACCGCATGCGCGGTCCGGCGGTGATCGCCGAGTACAGCGGCACGACGCTCGCGCCGCCCGGCTGTCGGGTCGAGGTCGACGCGTGGGGCAACCTCGTGCTCGAGTGACGCGATCAGCTGCGGTTGTCGAGCGCTTCCGGCGAGAGGTCGAGCCGCCGGATCCAGATGTTCCGGAATCGCACCGGCTGCTTGTCACCGTGATCCTGCAGCTGGATGGAGTCGGGGCCGTGCGGCTTGTAGGTCGCCAGGTTGCGCCAGACCGTCCTGCCGTATACCTCGGCGTTGTGCTGCACGACGACGCCGTTGAGGAGCACCGTGACCCGCGCCGGCTCGACGACATCCTCGCCCTCGAAGCGCGGGGCGCGGAAGACGATGTCATAGACCTGCCACTCGCCGGGCTTGCGGCACGCGTTGACGATCGGCGGGTGCTGGCCGTAGACCGCTCCGATGTAGCCGTCCGCGTACGACTTGTTGTCGTGGTTGTCGAGGACCTGCACCTCGTAGCGGTTCATGAAGAAGATGCCGCTGTTGCCGCGGATCTGCGACACGCCCGCCGGCCTGGCTGGCGCCATGTACTCGACGTGAAACTGGCAGTCCGAGAACTTCTCCCGCGTGCGGATGCTCCCGCCACGCACCTCGGCGTAGCCGTTCTCGACCTTCCAGTCCCCGCCGACCCACTGCGAGAGGTCGGTGCCATCGAAGAGCACGATCGCATCCGAGGGCGGATCACCGGGTTTCGCCCCGGGAGTCACTCTCGGGGGCAACGGCCGATCGAGGTCATGAACGAGCCACTTCGACTTGTACTGCCGGGGCAACCCCTTGTGCCAGTCGGGGCCCTCCTGGGCGAGAGCCTGGTGGACGACGATGGAGATCGCTGCGGCACAGATGATCAGGGCGGAACGTTGTACGAAAAGTCGCGTGCGAAACGTCATGGCGTTTTCTCCTTCAAAGAATGCATCCTCGTTCCCGGGCTCGGACCCGTGCCCCGAAAGGCTGCTCGACTTTGCAGGCCAGACTCGGCAACGCATCTATAAGGAAAGCAGGAAAAGAAAGGAGAAAGGGAACGGAAAGACGAAGGTTCGACTGCGGTCGGGAGCTCGAGCGAAGCTCACGCAGCTGAACCCCATCATCCTTCCGTTTCCTGCCTTCCTGAGATTCCTGCCTTCATTATGAATCGTCTGACAGCAAACCTCCGAAGTCGACTCTCTCGTCGCCCTCCGTCTCCCATCATTCCCCAACCCCACGCCCCTCCAGAAACTCCCGGACCACTTCCGGGTCGCGCAGCATTGCCGCGAGGTCGCTGCCGAGCTCCTCGAAGAGCGCGGCGTGTGCCTCGTGGAGGCGTTCTGGTGTGCGATCGGCGGCGGATCCGGTCACCGGGAGACGTCGTCGCCACGCGAGTGAGCGCAGCAGGCGCGGGCGGACGAAGTCGAAGACGTCGATGGCCGTCAGTGACATCACGCCGACCGCGAGCGAGAGCGATTCGCTGTCCTCGCCGGTATCGGCGCGGTGCCAGTAGCCGGCCGGCATGTAGAGCCAGTCGCCGCGTTCGAGCGTGCACTTGAGGACGGGCGTGATCTCGCGCTCGAAGCCGAGGTCGGGCGGCATGGTCTCCAGCAACGGCCACGGGTTGACGCTGTTCTTGCGCACCCAGTAGTCCTTGCGGCCGCCGGTCTGCAAGATGAAGACGTCCTCGGCGTCGTAGTGCCACCCGAAACCGTGTGTGCCGGCGGGAGTGGCGTAGAAGTGGACGTTGACCGCGCCGAGGAAGTCCCTCTCGAACTCGCGCGCCAGCGTCGCGAGGCGGTCGTCGTGCCGCTGCGCGTTGCGGACGACGATCGTGTGTCCCGCCGCCGAGAGCTCGCGCGCCTGCTCGGTGTTCGAGGGGCGCCGCTCGCGCGACAGCTTGCCCTCGCGAACCACGAGGACGTCGGAGTCGGGATTCGACAGCACGTGCCCGAGCGTCTCCCAGTCGCCGGCCGCGGCGAGCTCGGCGGCGCCTCCCCGTTGCGAAAAGGGGGCGAGAAAGAGGTGCCGCTCGAAGAATTCCCGAACCGGAGTGTCGCCGAGAAGCTTCTCGATCATTCCTGTCCGAGCCGCGTGGTTGCCGGCTCGGTCTCGGTCTCGACGGACTCCGCGGGCGGGTCCTCCTGCTTTTTAAAGATCCGCGTGATCTCGAGCAGGATGATGACGCCGACGCCGACACAGATGGCGCTGTCGGCGATGTTGAAGTTCGGCCAGACGTACTCCTTGCCGTCGACGACGACGAACCACTTGATGAAGTCGCGGACGCCGCCGATCAGGGCGCGGTCGTGGAAATTCCCGAGCGTCCCGCCCCAGAGGAGCGCGAGCGCGAGGACGAGCCAGAACGACACCCGGCTGCCGCCGCGCGTCGTGAACCAGAGGATGCCGGCGATGAACACGAGCGCGATCAGCGAGACGATCGCCAGCGCGCCCGTGAACTCGCCGAACCAGCCCTTGAAGGCGCCGTAGTTGAGCGCCGCCTCGAACTCGAAGAGTTTCGGGATAACGACGATGTTCTCGCGGTGCGGCAGCCCGTGCGGGCCGACGCGCCCGTCACGGTGCTGGAGGTACGGCTTGTCGTCGAAGAAGCCGATCTCCATCTCGAGCGCGTCGAAGGCGAGCTCCTTCGTCCACAGGTCGAGCGCCGCGACGCCGAGACCGACGCCGAGAAAGAGTGTCCAGATGGCGGGTTTGCTGGTCATCGCGATTTCACCGAGTACACGAGTATAGCCTGGGTTTTTCTCGCTTCGGGCGAGAAAAACCCAGGATAGACGAGGCGGAGGCGGGTCACAACGGCGCGCGGGGATCGATCATTCGCGCGGTCGTTCGACAATCCGGCGGATGCGCTCGGGGATCCGGCGATCGAGCTGCGTGAGATCGTGTCCGAGCGAGGCGAGACAGATCGTGCGCCGGAGCTCGCCGATGCCGAGCGATTCGCCGACCGGGCCGATCAGGTCGAAGAGATCCTGCAGGGCGACGACGAGGATCTGCGGCGCCTCGCGCCGGCGATCGCGGGGCAACGCCAGGAGCGAGCGCGCCAGCACGACCACTCGCGGATCGCCGCGGCCGAGGATGCCGACGGCGAGCGGCAGGGCGCGATCGTCGCCGAGACGCGCGAGCGCCTCGAGGGTCGCCCGGCGCAGCCGCGCATCGCTCTCGAAGAGCTGACGCGCGATCGGCTGGAGCGCGCCCGGATCGCCGGTCGACGCGAGCGCCCGGACGACCCAGATGCGATGATCCGTCGAGGACGAGTCGAGGAGCCTCACGAGCGCCGGCACGGCCTCGGGTTGCGGGTGCTCCTCGAGGTGGCGCAGCGCCACGCTGCGCAGCGCCGGATCGCCGAGCACGTCGCGGAGGCGCTCCGGCTTCTCCTCGAAGTACCGCGACGCGGCGAGCCCCTCGAAAGCCTCGAGGCGGATCTCGACGTCGGGGTGTCGTCGCATCACTCCGGCGATCCGTCGCAGCTCCTCGGGTCCCGCGGCGAGGAACGACTCCCGCAGCGCCATCTTCCTGAGCGCGAGCGGCAGCTCCTCGGACAGCAACTCGAGCAGGACGGGGATCTCGCCGGCGCGCCGCAGGGCCTCGACGATGCGCGGCCCGACGACGAGGACCTGCTCGGCGAGGAGGCGATGCAATCGCTCCAGCGCCGCATCGCCCCCGGCGCGCTCGAGCGCCGCGACGACGTCCGGCAGCAACTCGCGCCACGACTCGAGACACGCGATGCGGTCGACGCCGTGGAGGAGCTCGTCCTCGTCGACGCGCGACCACGCCTCGAGCCACGCGCGCGTGAAGCTCGTTCCCTCCTCGGCCGACGCCGTCGACACGCGGATGGCCGGCGCCACGTCGACAGCGTCACCCGCTCCGCCCGCCACCGCGGCGTCGAGCGCGATGAGCGCGTCGACCTCGAAACGGCCGAGCGACTCGCGCGCGCCGAGGTGTCCGGCCTCCGCCGCGTCCCCGAGCGCCCGGTAGAGCGCCACGAAGGTCGTGACGTCGAGCTCGAGCGATGCCGAGGGCGCGTCGATCGGGTACACGGCGAGCACGACATCGAACAGCCCGGCGTCGGCGCAGGCATCGATCGCCTCGCTGCGCACGCGGGGGTCCTCGTCCCAGAGGCGACACGCGATCTCCTCGACGACGTCCTCCGGCCGCCGCCCCGCGAGCGCGTCCGCCCGCAGCATGCGGATCGACTCGAGACGGACCGCGGGATTGGAGTCGGCCAGTCCGGCGAGCAGGGGGTCGTTGCCGCTGTCGCGAAGTCGGGTCTCGATCGGCGCCAGCTCCGCACGCTTGCCGAGGAAGGCTCGCGCTTCCCAGACCGCGTCGGCGGCAGCGACGGGATCGTCGGCGGAGACCGCCGCGAGCGCGGCCTCGAGCCGGTCGACACCGCGGTCGAGTCTCTCCGAGCGCTCGAGCGACACACCGAGCTCGCGCTCGTACATCGCCGCCCGGTCGCGGAGCACGAGCACGGCGCGGAACCCGATGCCGGTCAGGAGGACCAGCAGGGCCGCCGCGAGCGCCGCCGCGACACGGAACCGGCGCGCCGGACGACCCGCGCGCGACGTCGCCGCGTCGTCGAGGTCTTCATCGCCAAACGCCGCGTCGTCGCCGAGGAGGAGCGAGCGCTGCGTCGCCACGAGCGTCTCGTCGTCCTCCGTCGCGTCACCGCCGGGGGCGAGGCTGACGGCGCCGAAGCCGGCGAAGGCGGGGAGTTTCTCGCGCTCGGAATCGATCGGCGGGGCGTCCGGCGCGCACTCGATCGCCCGGTCATCGATCGCCCGGTCGACGGCGCTCTCGATCGTCGGATCGACCTCGTCGACCACCTCGCCGCCGATCTCCGGGACGCGGGCGTCGAGCTCGACGTCGATCTCGGGGCGGAACGCGGACGACGGCGCCGGGGCGCGCTTCGTGGCGTGCGCGAACGCGCGCGGCACGACCTCGATCGACTCGAGATCGAGCAGGCGGTCGAGGTCGCGCGCGAGCTCGCTCGCGGATCGGTAGCGCTCCCGGACGTCCCCTGACGTCGCCCTCGCGATCACCGCGTCGAGGCCCGGTGACCTCGTCTCGACCCCGCCGGCGCTCACGAACCCCTGGACGACGCCACGGAGCACCGCGCCGAGCGCCCAGACGTCGGTCGACGCGTCGTGCGGCACGGGGACGCCCGATCGCAGCGCGTCGACCTGCTCGGGCGCCATGTACTCGAGTCGCTCGCGGCCCGGCGCCATCGACCGACTCCGCACGCTGCGGATGCGATCGGGCACGTCGTGGATCGCCGGCCCGCCCTCGAAGTCGCAGAGCACGAGCCGGCCCGAGGGCGAGAAGATCAGGTTCGCCGGGTGGATGCGGCCGTGAATGACCGACGGGGCGTCGGGACCCTCGCCGTGCGCGCAGGCGAGCCCCTCGGCGACGTCGGCGAAGAGGGTGGCGACGTGCCGATAAAATCCACGCCCGCGCCCGGCGCCCCCGGGGGCGAGCGGGGAGAGATGCGCCAGTCGGCTGTGGCCCCGCGCCATGTCATCGAGGAGCGCCTCGAGGGAATCGCCGCGGAGGTACGTCCGCACACAGTACTCGAGGCCGTCGTCCTCACCGACCTGCTCGACGGTGGCGACGTTGGGGTGGCGGACCTGCGCCAGCCGCCCGAGCGCACGGCGATCGAACCGCTCACCGGGATTGAGCAGCTTCAGCGCGAGCTTGCGGCCGTCGCGCTCCGCCTCGTAGACGACGCCACGCCGGCCGACGCCGATGACGCCGACGAGCGTCGATCGGGCGATCCGCGAGCCGATCGGTCGCGGCAGATCGTCTTCCGGGACGTCGCAGGGACTGCCCGGTCTGGACGGAAGTCCGTCCTTCGGGAGGATCATTGCTTCTCTTCACGCCGCCGGGGGCGGCACTCTCTTCTTCTGCCCCCACGGTATTGCGAGAGCCGCTCGCGGTCAACCGGAAACCGGGGATTGCGCGTCGTCGGGTTTCGGAGCGGGCGAGGAGCCGCCGTCGATCTCCGCGATGATCTCCCGCAGCGGCTCCGGCAACGCGGCGCCCGACGGAGGCAGCGTGAGCTCGAGCCGCACCGGATCGATCTCCTCCCAGCGCCGCCCGCTGTTGAGATCGATCTGGTCGCGACGGAACGGACCGAGGTACTGCTTCACTCGCGTGAGGAGCAACTCGACCCGTGTGCGCTTCGTATCACCCTTCGTCCTGGCGACGAGATCGAGCCGCGCGGGCTTCTTCTCGAGGGCGTAGACGGGGATCGGCTTCGAGAGCCGCGGCTTGAATCCGGGCGGCACGCTGTTGTCCGGGTCGGGGGTGACGCGACGGCGGCTGGTCACGGTGTAGAATTTCTTGACGCGCACCTTGGCGAGCCGCAGGTTCTCCGGCTCGGCGACGAACGCGAGCCGCGCCGACTTGCCGTCGACGCGGAGCCCGATGACGCGACCGGGCAGCGACTCGCCGATGGTGAACAGCCTGCGGCGGGCGTCGCTCGCCCCCCACTCGGTGTTCTTCAGGAAGACCCGCACCATCGGTCGCCCGCGCAGGCTCTTCCACTCCCGGGACTCCCGCGAGAGCCGGTCGATGGCGTCGGAGTGCAGCCTCCCCTCCTTGCGGTGCTCGAGGTACGCCGAGCACACGCGGTGCGCGAAGGCGTCGGGCATCAGGGCGGCCGATACCTCCAGCCCGGTGCGGGTGGTCCGGTTGCGCGCCGTCTCGAGCTCGCGCAGATAGACCTCGAGACGCTTCAGCCGGCGTTCGTCCGACTTCAGCTCGCCGGCCTTCTCGGCGACCTCGGCGCTCTCGCCCTCCTCGCCGGCGCTCGTCGCCGGGGAGACGGCGAGGGTCAGCGCGAGCATTGCCAGCGCCGCCGTTCTCGATCCGCGGTCGATCGCGTTTCGCATCGGACCTCCTTCCTGCGGCGCTGCCGCCGCGTCCGGTATCGCGCCGATCAGACGAGCACGCGCGGCTGGCCCGTCGACTCGAGGACGCCACGCCACAGCTTGCCGTCGAGACGCAGCTGCTGGCGCGGCCCGGTCACCAGGTGCAGCGGCACGTGAACGAAGTTGTCGTTGTAGAAGCCGACCATCATCCGCGTGCGCCCGGTCATCGCGGCGTGCACGGCCGTGTGCGCGAGCTTGGCGCAGAAGACCGAGTCGTCGGCCGTCGCCGGGACACTCCGGATGAGATAGCTCGGGTCGATGTACTTCACGATGACGTCGATGCCGCGCCGCGGCATCGACAGCCGGATCGAGGCCACGAGGATCCTGCCGATGTCGTCCTCGCCGACCTCGTCGCGGAGCGTCTTCCCGGCCCCCTCGGCGACGACGATCACCGCGTGGCCACGCTGCTGCAGCCGCCGCTCGAGGTGCTGGAAGAGACCGCGCTCCCCGTCGAGCGCGAAGGGCGCCTCGGGCACGAGGCAGAAGTCGACATCCCCGCTCGCGATCGTCGCCGCGGCGGCGATGAAACCCGAATCGCGTCCCATCAGGCGCACCACCGCGACGCCGAACGGATGCGAACGCGCCTCGACATGTCCGGCGTTGATCGCTCTCGCCGCCTCCGCGACTGCAGTCTCGAAGCCGAAGCTCTTCCGGATCACCGGTATGTCGTTGTCGATCGTCTTGGGGATTCCGATGACGCCGATCGACTCGCCGCGCCGCGCGATGCCCTCGCAGAGCTCGCTGGCGCCGCGCATGGTGCCCTCGCCGCCGATGGCGAAGAGGACGCGCACGTCGCGCTCGAGGAGCGTGTCGATCATCTCGTCGACGTTCTGCTCGTCGCGTGACGTGCCGATCACCGTGCCGCCGTCGCGGTGTATGTCGCTGACGAGGTCCGACGTCAGCCGCACCGGCTCGAGGCCGTTGCGCGCGGCGAGACCGCGATAACCGTACCGGAAGCCGAGGACGTCCCGCAGGCCGTAGGAGCCCTCGAGCTGACGCACGAGGGCGCGGATGACGTCGTTCAGTCCGGGGCAGAGGCCGCCGCACGTGACGATGCCCGCGGTGGTCTCGGCGGGGTCGTGAAAGATCCTCGTGCGCGGTCCGGCGAGCTCGAGGTGGAGGAGCGGCTTGCCGGCCTCGAGCCTCTCCTCGATGGCGGACCGGCGGACCTCGACCGCCACGCCCTCGTGGTCGTCGACGAAACCCACGTTCGAGAGCGGGGTGTCGCGACCGCACTCGCCGAGGCGCTCGATCTGCAGGTCGTCGGGTCCGATGTCGCGGTTGCCGAGTTTCACGCCGATGTCTCGGGATGCGTACCCGTTCCCGTACCCGTTCCCGTGCCCGTTCCCGCTTCCGGCGTTTCGGGAACGGATAACGTGTACAGCTGCAGGCGGGGCCTTGTGTACACTCATCGATGCTATGCCATCCCCCGACGATGTGCACGACGGAATCATCCTCGGCACCGGTCACAACGCCCTGGTGTTGCAGGCGTACCTCGCCCGCTGCGGCCTGCGCACGCTGTCGCTGGATCGCGCAGCGGTGCCCGGCGGCGGGCTGGCGACCGTCGAGAACCCGCACCTGCCCGGTTTCCTGCACAACACGCACTCCTTCTTTCACCGGGCGATCACGTCGATGCCCTGGTTCGCCGACCTCGAGCTGACGCGGCACGGCGTGCGGTACATCGAGCCCGAGCTCAACGTCGCCATGCTCCTTCCCGACGGCCGTGTGTTGCAGTGGTGGACGGACATCGAGAGGACCGTGGCGTCCTTCGCCGAGGTGTCGCCCGTCGACGCCCGGGGGCTGCGGCGGTGGCACGACGACTTCCGGCCGATCGTCGAGCAGATCCTCGTGCCCGAGGCGCAGTCGCCCCCGGTCGATCCGGAGCAGCGGCGGGCGTCGCTCGAGCGCACCGCCGAGGGGCGGCTGCTGCTCGATGTCTCGGCGCTGTCTCCGCTCGAGTTCGTCGAGCGCGAGTTCGAGGACGACGCGGTGCGCGCCGGGCTGCTCTTCTTCAACGGGCTGCGCGAAGTCGACCTCCGCCTGCGCGGCTTCGGACACGCGATCCCGGCGCTGCTCGCAGCGCCGGGCAAGGCGCAGATGTGCGCCGGCGGTTCGGCGGCGCTGGTGCGAGGGCTGGTGGCCGACATCGAGGAGCACGGCGGCGAGGTGCGCTGCGGAGTCGAGATCGAGCGCATCGTCGTCGAGCGCGGCCGTGTCGCCGGCGTGGGGCTCGCGACCGGCGAGCTGCTTCGCTCGCGCGTCGTCGCCTCCGGCCTGAACCCCGGGCAGACGTTCGTCGACCTGCTCCCGGCGGACGTGGCGGGCGACCTGCGCGAGCGCGCGCGGCGCTTCCGCTACAACGTGCTGGCGCCGCTCTTCTCGCTCGACGTCGCGCTCGCCGAGGCGCCGCGCTACAGCGCCGCCGAGCGATATCCGGAGGTCGAGCGCGCGTTCATGGTGATCCTCGGGCTGTCGAGCACGCGACAGTTCGAGGAGATCGTCGCCGCCCACGAGGCCGGTCGCGTTCCACGGTCGCGCGTCGCCGGGGGCGCGACGCCGACGCTCTTCGACCCATCACAGGCCCCGCCCGGCGCCCACGCCGCGTTCCTCTGGGAGAAGGTCCCCTTCCGGCTCGACGGCGATCCGCTCCGCTGGAACGACGAGCGCGCCGAGCACCAGCGGCGCCTTCTCGACCTCTGGCACGCGCACGCGCCCAACCTCGAGAGCGCCATCCTCGACAGCTTCTCGAGAACACCGCTCGAGACGGCCCGCGAGCTCCCCAACATGCAGGAAGGCGACCTCCTCGTCGGCTCCTTCGCGAACGACCAGATCGGCTTCAACCGACCGTTCCCCGGCGCGGGCCGCTACCGCACGCCGATCCCCGGCCTCTACCTCTGCGGCGGCTCGACGCATCCGGGGGGCAACATCACGGGTTTGTGCGGGTACAACGCGGCGGGCGTGGTCGCGGGGGATCTGGGTGTGGGGATGTGGTGGAGGGAGTAGAGCCCCTTCGTCCTCGTTCCCGTTCCCGTTCCC
>JBFFXF010000059.1:0-31067 GCA_041569895.1 Planctomycetota bacterium
CGACCTCGATCGAGGTGGCGTCCGCGTAAGCGTTGTAGAGGATCTCGGGGCTCCCGAGCGCGCCGCTGGCGTTCTGGCGGATGATATAGGTCTTTCCCTTCCCGAGGAGCACGATGTCGAGACGGCCGTCGGCGTCGACGTCGCGGACTCGCAGCGCGCCGGTGCTCGGGGTCCCGTCGGTAATCGGGAACTTCACCTGCTTGCTGCCCCACTCGCCCGACTGGTAGATCACCACCAGCTCCGGCGGATCGCCGTAGAACGCCAGGTCGGGCTTGCGGTCGCCGTCGAGATCCCCGACGTCGAGGGCGCGCACCTCCTTCTCGGTGTAGATCTTGACGGTCTCGAAGCGGCGGTCGAACTGGATGTCATTCAGCTCGGCGTTCTCGTCCTTCGCCGCGGCGCCATTGCCGCCGTCGCCGTCCCCCGCCACGACGGGTTGCTTCCCCGTCGTCTGCAACAGGAGCCGGATCGAGGTGTCGGAATTATAGGCGAAGGCGAGGTCGAGCCGTCCGTCGCCGTCGAGGTCGGCCGGACGCACGCATGCGGCGCTGTCCGACGCGCGGTAGATCTCGAGGTTTTCGAAGCCCCACGGGGCGATTGACTTCTCCCCAGGCGCCGCCGCGGCCCCGGTGGTCGTCGCCAGCGCCACGAGCGACACGCCGACGGCGCGCCAGAATCCACGCCGCTGCCACGTCGCACTGCATGCAGGATCGCCTGCCGGTCTCTCTCTCGGCATGAACTGCTCCACTCCGTGTTGTGTCTCGTGTTCCGTGGTGAGCGTCGAGCGCTCGGGTGTCTGTCCGCGGACTCGCCCCGGGAACTGGAGAGCGTCTCTCGAAAGCGTCATTGTAGCGGTGCCCTCCGGTCCCGGCCTCCGGAATTTGCCCGGTCCGTCGCCGCCGGGAACGGTGGCGATCGGCCGGGCTCGACCTGTCGGGGAATCCGACAGAACGTCGCGCCGCACGCCGCCCCGCTGGCTCGCGCTCGCGCCGGTCTCTCCGGCCCTCCCGGCGAAGCCCTTGCGCTGCCCGGAGTTCCGACCGGCGGCGTCGCGATGGCACGAGACGTGTACTGTGTATCGGCAGCCGGGCGGTTGTGAGAGAGGAGCCCGACTGGAGCGCCTCTCCGACTCGACATGAGATTTGCGCGCCCGCGTTGACAAGGTCGGTCAGCACACCCTTCAGGGTCGTGCCGGCCGGCTTTTTTTTTCGGCCATTCGCGCGGCGCCCGGGCGCCGGTCCTCCCGGCGTTCGTTGACGGCTTCGCGTGGCGCATTCCGCGCTCACGGGGGCCGGCGACGGGATTTCCGACACTTCTCCTGCGCGTTCCCACCGGCGCGGTCGATATCGATCGTGCGCGGCGTCCCGGTGTGTCTCGCCACGCGAGCAGCACCGCACCGCCCACGGGAATCGCGGCCCGGCCCGACCCGACCCTCTTTGCTTCCGGAGGCGTGAACTCTACAATAACTGTTCCCGACTCAATCGATCCGACCCCGTGCCCCCCGCAACGCGGACGGGCCGGCATCCCGGCCCGAGAAGACATGCTCTGGAACAAGACCCGTCGACGCACCTCCCCCGCCGCTCCCTTCGACGAGCTTCTCGGCTGGATCCCCCCCGACCGGCTGCTCCTCGACCCCGCGGAGCTCCGCGTCTACGAGTGCGACGGGCTGCCGCTGCACAAGCGGCCGCCGGCCGCGGTCGTCCTCTGCGCCTCGCGGGAGGACGTCGTGCAGACCGTCGAGTGGTGCTTTCGGCGCTCGGTGCCGTTCACGCCGCGCGGCGCCGGAACGGGCCTCAGCGGCGGCGCCACCCCGAGCACCGGCGGCGTCATCATCGACTGCAACCGCATGCGCCGGATCCTCGGGGTCGACCCGGAGAACCGGTTTGCGGTGGTCGAGCCGGGCGTCGTCAACATCAAGGTCTCCGAGGCGGCCGCCGCGCACGGGCTCCACTACGCCCCGGATCCGTCGAGCCAGAAGGCGTGCACGATCGGGGGCAACATCGCCGAGAACTCGGGCGGCCCGCACTGCCTGAAGTACGGCATGACGACCGACCACATCCTCGGGCTCGATGTCGTTCTCCCGGACGGCGAGGTGGTCTCGCTCGGTGGTCCGACCGCCGATCCGGGCGCGTACGACCTCGTCGGCATGTTCGTCGGCACGGAGGGCACCTGCGGCATCGTCGTCGAGGCGACCGTGCGGCTCCTGCCGACGCCGCCCTCGGTGCGCACGTACCTGGCGATCTTCGACGCCATGAACCTCGCCTGCCGCATGGTGGCGCGAGTCACCGAGGAGGGCATCCTCCCCGCCGCGCTCGAGATCCTGGACCAGAACACCATCCGCGCCGTCGAGGCGTCGGTTTACGCGGCGGGTTACCCGAAAGACGCGGCCGCCGTGCTGCTGGTCGAGATCGACGGCGTCGAGGCGGGGCTCGACGAGGAGGAGCGCAAGATCGAGGAGATCGCCGCCGAGTGCCACGCCATCGAGCTGCGTTCCGCCCGCGACGCCCGTGAGCGACTCGACCTCTGGCGGGGTCGCAAGGGCGCGTTCGGAGCCATGGGCAGGATCAACGCCGACCTCTACGTGCTCGACGGCGTCGTGCCGCGCACGCGGCTCGAGCCGGTGCTCGGACAGATCGACGGCATCGCGCGCAAGCACCGAGTGACGATATCGAACGTGTTTCACGCCGGAGACGGCAACCTGCACCCCAATATCAGCTACGACGGCCGGGACACGGCCGAGCGCGAGCGCGTGCTCGCGGCCGGCCGGGAGATCCTCCAGGCGTGCGTCGACGCGGGCGGCAGCATCAGCGGCGAGCACGGCATCGGCATCGAGAAGATGGACTTCATCCCGATGCTCTTCAGCGAGGATGACGTCCAGCTGATGAAGGACCTCCGCCACGCCGTCGACCCGCGCGAGCTGTCGAATCCCGAGAAGATCTTTCCGGACTCGCGCTGCTGCATGGAGGTCGGAAAGCGGAAGTTCATGAGGCTGTCGCTGTGAGCCGCACGCGCAACCGACGCAGGAGATCAGCGGTCGCCGCCGAGCCCGAGACGAAGGGCGCCACGGCGACGGTGCGCGAGCTCACCACCGCCGAGCGCGCCTTTTACGGCGAGGGCGCCGAGCTCGTCGTCCCGGGCTCCGTCGAGGAGCTGCGCGAGGTCGTCCGCGACGCCAGCGAGCGGCGCCGTCTGATCGTTCCGGCCGGGCTCGGCAGGCACGCGTACCTCGGGAACCCGCCGCCGGTCGAGCCGCTCGTGGTCTCGCTGGCGCGGATCGGCCGCGTGGTGCGCTACGAGCCGGCCGACTTCACGGTCGGCGTCGAGGCGGGAACGTCCCTCGAGACGCTGGGCGAGACGCTCGCCGAGAACGGGCAGGAGATCGCCGTCGACTGGTCGCTCGAGTCGGCCGGAACGATCGGGGGCGCCGTCGCGGCGGACCTCTTCGGTCCGCGCCGGGCGCGGCGCGGCACCTTTCGCAACGTGGTGATCGGCATCGCCGGCATGCGCGACGACGGCGTCAACTACCGCGCGGGCGGCATGGTGGTCAAGAACGTCGCCGGCTACGACGTCGGCAAGCTGCTCGTCGGCTCGCTCGGCACCATGGGGTTCATCCTCGAGATCAACTTCAAGCTGCGCCCGCTTCCGGCGGTGCGTGACTGTCGTCTGGCGAGCTTCGAGTCGTCCGACGCGGCGTGGCGTTTCGTGGCCGAGGTGCGCGACGATTTCATCGAGCCCGCCGCGATGTGCGTTCTCGATCCCGCGGCGACGAAGGCGCTCGCGAGCGCCGGCACGGGCGTCCGATCCAGGGGCTGGTCGGTCGTCTGGCTGCTCGAGGGGAACGACGGCACGGTCGACACGCTCGCGGCGCGGCTCGAGGCCCTCGTCGGAGGTCAGGCGACCGGTGTCACGGCGTTCGATGGAGACCACGTCCACGCCGCGCTCGAGTGGCTGACAGCGTTCTCCGAGCCGGGTGACTGCGCGGCCTGCGACCTGGCGATCGTTCGCCTCGCGGCGCTGCCAACGGCGCTCGCCGCGCTCGAGCGCGACGTGAGCGCGGCCGCCGGGTCCGCTGGCGCGCGCTCGAGCGTCCTGCTCGATGCCGCCGCCGGCGTCGCGACCGTGCGTCTCCGCGGGAAGCCGGACAGCCTCGCCGAGGCCATCGGGGCGATCACGTCGTCGCTCGTCTCGCACGGCGCCTCGGGGCGGCTCCTCTTCGCGGCGCCCGACGTCCGGCAGCGTCGCGAGTACCTCCTGGTGCCGGATGCCAACGCACGTCTCGGGAGGCGAATCCGGCAGGTCTTCGATGCCGCCGGGATCTTCCACCCCGCGAGGGTCCTCGGCACCGTCGGAGGCCCGAGGTGAGGTCGCCAGCCACCGGAGCGAAGGACCACCGACGCCGATGACGATCCCGGGAGCGCGCGAGCGCGAGTTCACCGCTCGGTTCGAGGAGTACACCAGGACGCTCGACTGCGTCCACTGCGGGCTCTGTCTGCAGGACTGTCCGACCTATGGCGTCACCGGCCGCGAGTCGGACTCGCCGCGCGGGCGCATCTACCTGATGCGCGGCTACGCAGAGCAATCGATCCCCTTCAGCCGCGAGGCGCTGCGGCACCTCGACCAGTGCATCGTCTGCCGGGCGTGCGAGACGGTGTGCCCCTCGGGGATCCACATGGCCGAGATGATGGAGTCGTTCCGCGAGGAGATGCACTCGGTGCTGCCGAGGAAGGGCTGGCAACACTACGTCGCCCGTTTCCTGCTGCGCGAGCTGATTCCGTTCCGCCACCGCATCGCGGCGCTGACGGACATCCTCTACCTCTACGAGCGGCTCGGGCTGCGACGGGTGACGCGCCTGCTCGGCCGCAAGATACGCCGCCTCGCCGAGCTCGACGCGCTGCTGCCGCCGATCCCGCCGCCGTCCGAGCGGGGCATCGAGACCGACGCCGTGCGTCCCGGCGGTCTCTACCGCGCAACGGGCAAGGCGCGCATGCGCGTGGCGCTCTTCCTCGGCTGCATCACGAGCGAGTGGTTCGCGCCGACACACCGCGCGACCATCCGCGTCCTCAACCGCGCCGGGTGCGACGTCGTCGTGCTCGACGCGCAGACCTGCTGCGGCGCGCTGCACCGCCACGGCGGCTTCCTCGACGACGCCGAGGAGCTCTTCCGCCGGAACACCGAGGTCTTCGGCCGGAGCGGGGCCGACGTCCTGGTCGTCAACGCCGCCGGCTGCGGGGCGGCGCTCAAGGAGCCGCCCGGTGGCGGCGCCGGAGAGCCGGGCATCCCGGTGCGAGATGTCTGCGAGCTGCTCGACGCCATCGGGCTCGCGCCGCCAAATCGCCCGATCCGCAGCAAGGTGGTGTACGACGAGCCGTGCCACCTGCTCCACGGCCAGCGCGTGCAGGCGCAGGCCGTCGTCAATTTGCTCCGCCAGGTCCCCGGGCTCGAGCTCCTGCCGCTCGCCGACAGCGATCGCTGCTGCGGGTCGGGCGGCGTCTACAATCTCGTGCATCCCGAGATGGCGCGTCCGATCCTGGCCGAGAAGGTGCGCGCCATCCTGGAGAGCGGCGCCGAGGTGGTGGTGACGGGCAACCCCGGCTGCTGGCTGCAGATCCGCTCGGGACTCATCGGGCACGGCGTCGACGTCTCGCACCCGATCGATCTCCTCGACCGCGCCTACGCGGACGGAGCCGTCGAGGGCGGCAATTCGGAGGCGTGACGCGTCGCGGAGGCCGCGATCACTTCGGCGAGTCGCTCGGCTCGGTCGCGGGCTCCGGCTCGCGCTCCGGCTCGCGCTCCGGCTCGCGCTCCGGCTCGCGCTCCGGCTCGCGCTCCGGCTCGCGCTCCGGCTCCGACCCCGCCGCCGGCTCCGCCGTCGACGCCCGCAGGCGCTCGGCGCGCTTTCGCCTGAGGACCTGCGTCAGCCACCAGATGAGGATCAGCGCGACGATTCCGGCGAGGATCCAGTGGCCGGCGCGGCGCGCGATCTCGAGCGCCTTCAGCTTCGCCTCGTCCATGTTCTCCGCGAACTTCAGCGCCGCCCACTGGCCGAGCCACACCGACAGCGTCCCCGAGAGAAGCGCGCCGATAAAGTCGAGCAGCAGGAAGCGCCACCAGCTCATCCGCTGCGAGCCGGCGTACGCGTAGACCCCGATGCGGACTCCGGCGAAGAAACGAGCGAAGAAGACTGCCTTGTTCCCATGACGCTGGAAGAAGCGCGCCACCTTTCGCTGTCGGCGCGGGTGGAGGAGGACACGCATCGGCCGGCTCTGGAGGAACCGCTTCCCGAAGCCGTATCCCAGGCCGAAGACGACCGAGTCGCCAGCGAGGATGCCGACGATGCACGCGACGCACGCGGGAATGAATTCCGCCTGCTTCCACCCGACGAGGAGACCGGCGCCGATCAGCGTCACCTCTTCGGGGAGCGGGAGTCCGAGCCCGCAGAGGACCAGGATCCCGAACATCGCGAAATACTTGTACTCGACCAGGAACGTGACGACCTGATCGAGCAGCTGCACCAGCAGGTCCTGCATGCGCGCTCGTGCTTCAAGCCGCGGCCGGGCCGGGACGGTTCGTTGCCCGGGGGTGCGAGGCGCCGAGTCACCTCGACACGACCGGAAATCACGACGCCCCACCCGGCGTCGACAGCCGGTTGATCCTAACAGAAACGAGTCTAAAATCCACAGCATTCGGGCGGCAC
This sequence comes from Planctomycetota bacterium, assembly GCA_041569895.1. GTDB lineage: Bacteria > Planctomycetota > UBA8108 > UBA8108 > JACQVS01 > JBFFXF01. Next base: position 6,695 of record JBFFXF010000059.1, read on the forward strand.
GACAGCGCGCCGACCGAGGCGTACGCTTACGGTTTCGGCCGTCGAACGCCGCGACTTGCGGCCCGAATCATCCGCAGCTCGGAAGGGCCCATGCGAGCACACTCTCGAGCGTTCTGCGAACGGCTCCTCGTCCTGTTTCTCGGTGCATGGCTCGGCGGGTCGATCGTCGTCTGGGGCGTCGTGGTGTATAACTTCGCCGGCATCGACCACATGCTGTCGCGCAATCCGGCCCTCTCCGAGCGCGCCGGCTTCGATCCCGCCGACGAGGAGGGGCGCAAGACGAGCGTCATCTGGGTGCACTCCTCGGAGCTCAACCGTGTTTTCTTCGAGTCGTGGTGCACGGCGCAGCTCGTCCTCGGCGCGGCGTCGCTTCTGGTGGCGTTCGCCGTCGGTCGGGGAGCTGTCATCGCCCCGCTCGCCGTCGCCGCCGCGCTGGTCGTCTACCAGACGTGGTTCCTGGTGCCGGACATCGTCGAGCTCGGCCGCGCGCTCGACTTCGCGCCTCGCGACCCGCCGCCGCCCGAGCTCGCGGAGTTCGGGAAGCGACACGGCCTCTACCTCGGCGTCGACATGACGCGTGTCGTGGCAGTCGCCGTGGCCGCGGTTGCAGCGATCTGGGGCGGGAGGACCGGCGGCGGGAGGAGAAGAGTGGCGTCCAGTGGATCGTAAGCCGGATTCTGTTGGAGGCTGACGCCTCCCCCGACCATTCATCTGGAGCGGCCTACCCGGAAGTGATGCGACCCGCGCGTGGCGGGCCGCGCGAGGCGGGCCACCTCTCCTTCCCTATTTGGCCTTGCTCCGGGTGGGGTTTACCGTGCCGGAGATGTCACCACCTCCGCGGTGAGCTCTTACCTCGCCTTTTCACCCTTACCTGTCGACACCCCGGGGGGCACCGGCTGGCGGTATGTTTTCTGTGGCACTTTCCCTGGGATCGCTCCCGGTGGGCGTTACCCACCACCGAGCCCTGTGGAGTCCGGACTTTCCTCAACCCGTTCCCGGGTTGCGATCGGGTCCTCCACTGGACGCCACTTCCAGTATTCCCGGAACGACGCCGAATGGCAACCGCAACCCCGGCGCGCCGAGGCAACGAGCCCGTCACGAGCTCATCGACTCACGAGGCGGCTTCCGGCAAGTAGAGGATCCGCAGGCAGTTCTTGCACTGGATCAGCTCCTCTCCCACCATGAGCTCGTTGATCGCCTGGCTGGTGACGCTCATGTAGCAGCCCTGGCAAATCCTCGATTCGACGAGCGCGAGCGCCGAGTCCTCATAGCGCGCGAGCACGCGCTCGTAGGTCTCGAGCGCGTCACCCGGAATCTCGGCGACCTTCTCGGCCCGCTGCTTGTCGAGCGCGGCGATCTTCTCGTCGACCTCGGCGACGATGCCCCGCATCTCCTCCTCACGCGCCGCGAGCTCCTTCCTCGCGCGCTCGACCTCGTCCCGCGCCGCGGTCTTCTCCTCGCCGAGGGCGTCGATGGAGTTGAAACGCTCGAGAACCTGCTCCTCGATCTCTCCGAGCTCCTTGCCGTGGCGCTCGATCTGGTCCCGAAGCACCTGGTACTCCTGGTTGGTCTTCGCCGTGTTGAGCGCGATCTGCAGCTTCTCGATCTCGCCCTGCTTCTGCTTGATGTCGAGCTCGGCCCGGTCGCACGTCATCCTGAGCTGCTTGATGTCGCTCTCGATCGAGGCGACCGCCTGTTCCGACCGCTGGAGCTTGTCACGCTCCTTCTGGACCTCCTGCGGCCTCCTGACGCGGAGCTCTCGCAGGAAGTGCAGATCGGCGTCGATCTTCTGGAGCTCGAGCAGGAGCTTCAACGGTTTCATCGACTCTCCTCTCCCATGAAGTGATCCCCGTGGCGCCGTCTTCCGCCGGGATCGCTTCCCGCGGTGTGGTCATAAAAAAACCGGTCACCTCGGTGACCGGTTGGTGGTCTCTCGCACGAAGCGCCCGCGCAGCGCGCGCCGTCCGTGCACGCGCTCGCGGGGAGTTCCCCGCGTGTCGTCGAGCGGAACCCCCTCCGTCCATCGCGACAGATGATCCGGGAGAGCTCAGTTCGAGATGGTCTCAAGAAAGCCCTCCAGCAGTCGGCTCCGGATCGGGTGCTGCAGCTTGCGCACGGCCTTCGCCTCGATCTGTCTCACACGCTCACGCGTGACCTTGAAGATCTTGCCGACCTCCTCGAGCGTGTACGTGTACCCGTCGCCGAGCCCGTATCGGAGCTTGATGATCTCGCGCTCGCGGTACGTCAGCGTGTTGAGGACCTCCTCGAGCTTCTCCTTCAGCATCTCGTTGGTCGCCGAGTTGATGGGCGACTCGGTGCGCCGGTCCTCGATGAAGTCCCCGAAGAAGCCGTCATCGCCGTCGCCGATCGGCCGATCGAGCGAGATCGGGTGCTTGGAGATCTTGATCACCTTGCGAGCCTCTTCCTCGGAGATCGAGAGCTCCTGGGCGATCTCCTTGATCGTCGGCTCGCGGCCGATCTTCTGGAGCAGTTTCTTGGTGGCGTTGCGGACCTTGCTCATCGTCTCGATCATATGGACCGGAATGCGGATGGTCCGCGCCTGGTCCGCGATCGAGCGGGTGATCGCCTGACGGATCCACCACGTCGCGTACGTCGAGAACTTGTAGCCACGACGGTACTCGTACTTCTCGACCGCCTTCATCAGACCCGTGTTCCCCTCCTGGATCAGGTCGAGGAACGAAAGTCCGCGGTTGCGGTATCGCTTCGCGATGCTGACGACGAGACGCAGGTTGCCGCCGGAGAGCTTGCGCTTGGCGCTCTCATACTCGGCGTACCACTTGTTGATCGAATCGATCCGCCGGCGCAGCTCGTCCATGCTCTCGAGCGCCAGGAACTCGGCCTCGCTGAGGCTGTGCTCGAGCTTCAAGAGCGCTTCCTTCTCGGACTTGCGAAGCCGCCGCTTGCCCCGGCGCCGCGCCGCGTCGATCTTGTCCATCTCGCTGCGGATCTCCTCCATGCGGCGATAGATACTGTTGATCTCGACGCGCAGCTGGCCGACGATCGGCTTCTTGAGCGAGAGCTCGGCAATCAGCACGCCACCCTTGTTGCTCCGCGTGCGCACGCGCTGGGCGATCTTCTGACGGTACTTCTTCGAGAGCTGCGGGTTGACCACCTTCTCGTAGTCCCGGTGGTTCTCGCGGAAGATGCGATCGAGGGTGTCGCGGTTGCTCTTGACGAGGAGAAGGATCTCCTCCTTGGTCATCTCTTCCTTGTTGTTCGACGGCGTCACCTTGACCGCCTTGTCGAGCGCCAGGTCGCCGCCCAGCGCGTCATCGAGCGTCTTGATGACCAGCCCGTGAGAGAATCCGAGGCTGAAGATCTGCTTCTGGAAGCGCTGCCTGGAGATCTCGATCTTCTTCGCGAGCAGCAGCTCCTCCGCCCGCGTCAGCAGAGGGATCTCGCCCATCTGCGTCAGGTACATGCGGACGGGGTCGTCGATCTTCTCCGGAATGCCCTCCAGCTCTTCCTTCTCGGACGCGACGTCGCTCGCCGTCGAGGTCTCGTCGCGAATCTCGATTCCGTGTGAATCGAGCGTCGCGAAGATCTCATCGATCCGCTCCGGGGAGTTGCACTCCTCGGGGAAGACCTCGTTGAAGCGATCGTAGGTCACGTAGCCGTGCTGCTTGCCGTCCTCGATCAGCAGCTGGAGCTTCTCCTCAATGGAGCTCTTCATTCCGACTGTCCCTCTCTGATGACCGGGGGAGTGGTCGAAGTCCCCGGCGACTTGCGTTCTGTGACCCTGAGTTCGTATTCCCGTTCTCCGATCCGTCCGGCGCTCCCACTCCCCGGACCCCGGCTCGCCGCCAGCGCCGACGACGCGTCGTCTCGACGTGCGCGGTCCGCGACGAGCGCCGTCATCGTCGCTCCCCGCGCATCTCGGGCGCACGCTTCATCTTTCTGAGAAGATCGCAGTACTCGCGTTCGAGCGCCAGCAGCCGGTCGGCGTCGCCCGTCACTCGCGCGCGTTCCTTGCGGGCGCGGAGATCCTCCAGCTTCCGGTCGTTCCGCGCACGCTCGATCTCCCGCAAACACCGGCGCCACTGTTCGTCCGTATCGATCACGCCCGCGCCCCTCCGTCCGTCCTCCGAGAGGCGCGCCTCGTCGATCCTCGCCAGGAGCCTCGCCAGGAGCGGCACGGCCTCCTGCGTGTCGAGCAGACCGACGAGCAGCTCGACGTCGATCTGCCCGCCGGCGATCTGGCTGCCGAGGGCCCGCGCGATGGAGGCGATTCCCGGCGGCACGCCGGCGCCATCCAGGGTCCCCGCGGGGATCTCGCTCCAGCGGACCGCGGCCCGGTCCGGCTCGATCAGGAGCGTCTCGATGATGATCTCCTCGAGTCCCGGACCCGCGCTGCCCCCGCGAACCCCCGACCCCGCGACCGCGCCGTCGCCGGCGGGCTCGGGGACGCGATCGCGCGGGCGTTCCGTTTCCCGGCGGCGACCGAACGCAGCCCCGCGAGGGCCCGCTCGCGAGAGGCCGGGCGCGCGCGCGCCGAGACGCTGCGTGCGCTCGAGCAGCCGCCTCTCGACCTCCTCCGCCGAGACTACGCCGAGACGCTCGGCCAGCTCCCTGGCGTGCAGCTTCCTGGTGACCACGTTCGGCACGCGCGCGAGCAGGTCGAGCACCTCGTCGAACGCGCGGCCCACCGCGTTGGCGCCGCCCTCGCTCTCGCCGAGCGCGCCGACCGTACGGCGCCACTTGAACTCGAAGACGCCGACCGCATCCGCGTCGAGCCGCTCCCGGAACGCGTCGGCGCCGTGCTTCATGATGACGTCGAACGGGTCCTCGCCCCGGTCGAGCGTCAGTACCCGCACGTCGAGCTCCTCGGCCACGAGGAGCTCGAGCGAGCGCTCGGCGGCGCTCTGTCCGGCGCTGTCGCCGTCGAAGATGACGTCGACCCGGTTCGCGAGCCCGCGCAGACGGCGCGCGTTCTCACGCGTGAAGGCGGTGCCGAGCCCCGCGACGAAGAACTCGAGGCCCTCCTGGTGCGCAGCGATCGCGTCGGTGTACCCCTCGACGATCGCCAGTCGCTTCTCCTTCTCGATGGCGGCCCTCGCCAGCGGCAGCGCGTAGAGCACCTGGCTCTTGTCGAAGACCATCGTCTTCGGCGTGTTGAGGTACTTCGGAGTGTCGTCGCCGAGCGCGCGGGCGCCGAATCCGACGACGCGCTTCTGGCCGTCCGCGATCGGGAACATCAGGCGGCCCCGGAACGCGTCGTACACGCGCCGCTCGCCGCCGCCGGTCTGCGCGGCCTGGCGGCGGTGACTCTCCCGCACGAGGCCGGCCTTATCGAGCACGTCCTGCGCGTGTCCCTTCGCGACCGCCTCACGGAGCAGCGCGTCCCAGTCGGGGAGCGAGTACCCGAGGCGGAACCGCTCCCACGTCTCCGGTCGGATGCCGCGCGAGCGCAGGTAGGCGCGAGCCGGCTCGGCGCGCCGGTCCTCGAGCAGCAGTCGATGAAAGTGGTCCGCCGCGAATGCGAGGGCGTCGTGGACGGCCTTCTTGACACCCCGCGCCGCGTGCGCGCCCGGCGAGCGATCGAGGATGACCCCGGCCCGCTGCGCCAGCATCTCGAGCGCCTCGACGAACCCGACGTTCTCCATCTTCTGCACGAAGGTGAAGATGTCGCCGCTCTCCTGACAGCCGAAGCAGTGGAAGAACTGCCGCTCGACGTTGACCCCGAACGAGGGCGTCTTCTCGGCGTGAAAGGGACAGAGGGCGGTCAGCCGGGAGCCGCCGGCCGGTCGCAGGGGGATATTGTAATCGCGTACGAGATCCTCGAGCCGGATCCGCTCGCGGATCTCGGACGTCTTGTCCGAATGCGCCATCTCCCGAACCCACGCGTCCACCTGGCGACATGACAGCACTCAACGCGGGTCGATCCCCGGTCGCCCGCGCGGGCTCGCCGGTCGCCGAACCTCGCGTCCCCCGGGAGGCCCCGCTCCGCTGAGTCCTCTGCCGAGTCCTCCGCTGGGGGGTGCTCAGGTCGCCGAACTTCGAGTCAATCCAACGATAGTAGGTCTCCCGGGACCGACGGTCAAAGTTTTATTGACGCCTTTTTTTGGCCCGGGGCCTGTCCGCACGCCGCGGACCCGACCCGGAACCGACCCCCGGGAAATGCCGTGCCAGTTCCAGAAACGCTTCCGGCGGCAGACTTTCCGCACGGGCGTTGACGTCGACCCGCATCCATTGTAAGGCCTCTGAGGCCTTTTCGTTCCCCAAATATCTGCGCAGCAGTCCGCCGACCTGCTTGCGGCGACCGCCGAAGAGGCGCTCGACCCAGCCGGAGTACGCCGGGAAGTCGGCGGGGTCGCCCAGCGGCCGATCGCGAGGCCTGATGCGGATGACGCTCGACGCCACCCGAGGTGGCGGCACGAACGCACCGGGCGCGAGGTGGCGGAGCACCTCCGTCTCCGCCCAGAAGCGCAGCGCCAGCGTCGCCGGCCCGTACTCCCGTCCGCCCGGCGCCGCTACCAGCCGCCCGGCGACCTCCCGCTGCACCGTGACCACCCCGAGCGCCGCGCATGGCGACGAGGAGAAGGCGGTGATGACGAGCGGCGTCGCGATCGAGTACGGCAAGTTGGCGACCAGCTTCCACCTCCGGAACGGCCGCAGCGCCTCGAGCACCGCCGGCGCGAGCTGCCCCTTGCCGGCGAGCGCGTCGGTCTCGACGATGCGCAGGTTGTCGTGGCCGGCGAGCTCCCCTCGCGCGAATCGCGCCATCGCCGGATCGATCTCGACGGACACCACCGTGCCCGCGCGCTCGCACAGCCATCGTGTCAGCGAGCCGGGCCCGGTACCGACCTCGAGGACGGCGTCCTCGCGATCGAGCGCCGCCGCATCGACGATCGAGCGCAGCACGCCCGGGTCGACGAGGAAGTGCTGGCCGAGTCGGCGCCGCGGGCGCAGTCCGGCGTCGCGGAGTCGCCGCAGCAGCCCCGGCGCGCCGTCGGGCTGCCGCCGGCGCGAGGTGTGGTTGCGCTCGTCGTTCACGTCGACAGCTCACCGCCCTGCCCCGCCGTCCGTCAACCGCCGCCTCCGAAGCAGACGGCGCGGAAGAGCGACAGCTCGGTCGCCGGATCGCGCCACGCGTCCGGCTCCAGACCGGCCTTGCGCGCGGTCTCCTCGAGGAACCCAACCGCGCCGATGCCGAGGCGCTCGCCGACCTGCGGCAGGAGCAGGCCGCTGCGCTCGTCGCGGCGCAGCTGGATGCCGTGATCGCCGACCGACACGAAGTCGCCCCCGGCGTCGCGCTCCTCGGGCGGCACGTCGACGAGCGGTCCGAGCACGGAGACCTCGTACCGCAGACCGGCGAGGTCCGAGGGCTCGAGGGGTCGGAATCGCGGGTCGCGCGTGGCGGCGGCGATCGCCATGTCGGCCGCTGCCCTCCAGAGGGGCTTCACCGGCCTCACCTGGCCGATGCACCCGCGCAGTCGATCGCCGATGTAGATGGAGACGAAGACACCGGCGGGGGTGGTGACGCCGGCGGGCGGCGCCGCGTCGGCCTCCGTCGCGCCGGCCGGCGGCGGGGGCTCGGCGCTGGTATCCCGACGCGCGAGCGCCCGTGCGACCGCGCGCGGAATGGTCTCGAGGACAAACGCTCTGTCCTCAGCGCTGAGGGACGGCGGCGGCGGCACCGGTCGCCGCTTCCCGCTGGTTGCGGAATCGTTCGCCACGTCGCTCCCGTCGATACGGCCGGCCACGGTCCGAACCGCGCCCGGCTCGCGAGGGTCACCGGTCGCGCATCAGCTCGGAGCCGCGCTCAGAGCTTGAACCCCGACCGGTAGATCTCGACCCGGCGATTCCTCGCGCGCCCCTCCGCCGTATCCTTCTGCGTCGGATCGGTCGGCTCGGAGAATCCGTGCGTGTGCAGGCGGAACTGCTCCTCCGGTATTCGGTGCTCGATGTTGAGGAACTTGAACACCGTGTAGGCGCGCTCGAAGCCGAGCTTCAGGTTGTACTGATAGAGTCCACGCGTGCGGCGCAGCGGCGTGTTGTCCGTGTGGCCGACGATGTGGAACACCTCTCCAGGATAGTCCGACTTGAGGATGGACGCGAGCCGCCCGAGCGTGTCCTGTCCGGCCTGGTTGAGCGAGGCGCTGCCGGCCGTGAAGAGGATCGCGTTGCCGAGGATCAACTGTCCGCCACGGCCGACCTCCGCACCGGGGATGCGGCTCGCGATGTCCTCCGGGAATCGCACCACCGGCCCGTCGTCGTTCTCGTCGAGCCGCGACCGCAGCAACTGCACCTCGTTCTCCTTGGTGCGCAGTTGGTCGCGCAGCACGGCAAGCTCGGTCTGGCTGCCGCTGTCTCGATTCACCTCGTTGATGACCCGAGCGTACTTCGCCGCCAGATCGCGGAGCGACTTGTTCAGCCGCTCGTTGTCGAGACTGACCGCCTCGTACGTCCGATACGGCACGCACCCTGACGACGTCCCGATGACGGCGGCCAGCGCGGCGGCAACGAAACCGCCGAAAAGGGTGCGAGCAAGGGTGCGAGCGGAGCGTTCGGTGCGCATGGTCTCTTCCCTTCTTCTCTGAGAACCGCAGATTCCGGAACACGCCTCGCGACGGCTCCGGGAGCGGAATATAGCACTCGGGCGGAAGAATGTAAACTCCGTGGGGGGCCTCCCTTCGCGGTTTCGAGTGCAGGACGAAGGCGCGGTCGACGGACAACGAGGACGGGAACGCAGATGCCGCAGATTACGCAGATTACGCAGATTGGGGGCGAGCAGTCCTGTCTCGGATCTCGGAGTCGGATCTCGGAGTCGGAGTCGGTATCGGCCATCGGTATCGGAGTCGGTCATCGGACTCCGCACCAGAGCCTTCGAGGACGGGAACGACCACGGGTACGGGTGTCGTTCGGCCCCGTCACGGCGACCAGACGGTGCCGTCGACGAATTCGAGTTGCTCGACGGCGATGCGCGCGCTCACCGCGCCGTCCGGCATGAAGAAGGCCGGGGCCTGGGCATCCGTGCGGCTGCCGTCGGCCACCAGGAGGTCCTGGCCGGGAGCGGTGTTGGAGCCGGTGAGGTTCTGCGGGAAATCCGACAGCGTCTCGCCACCGGTCCCGAGGTAGAAGATGCGCACCAGGGCGCTCTCGATCGCCTTGTTGGCGTGGTTGTCGACGCGCAGCCGGAGCTCGGGCAGGCCCTGATCGCTCCTGTCGACGCCGAGGAGGGTGACCTCGACGGGCACGTCGCGACCGGCGAAGTCGATGGGCTCGAGGCGCTCCGGCTGCTCGGCGTGACGGGGGAGCGGCACGTCGCGGAGCTCGAACGGGTACTCGACATCGCGGCGCGAGCTGATGATCTTCAGCGTCACGCGAGCCGGTGGCTCGGGCGTCTGCACCTGGAAGCGGACCCGATCCCGTCGCCATGACGTCGTGCCCTGGTAGAGCGTGCCGAGGCTCTTGCCGGCCGCGTCGTACGGCCAGGCGCGAATGATCAGCGAGTCGAATGGCGCCGGGAGTCCGGTGAGCTCGAACGTCGTCGACGAGCCGCCGCCCTCGACGACGACGGCGCGCAGCGCGCCCGCATGCGCCTCCGCGTGTTTCGCGACCGACTTCACGTCGATGATCTCGACGGACTCCGGCAGCGGAAAGACGTGCACTCCCACGATCCGGTGGATCGTCTCGACCTCGCGGAGCAACCCCTCGAGACGCACGCGCGTGACGCTCTCGAACGCGCCTCGCGCCGAGAGCCCGCCTCCGAAGTAGCGAGCGTTCTCGTCGCGGGCGAGCGAGCGTCCTGCCGCGTCGGCGACGTTCTCGAAGCGGATCGACTCCATGACGTCGCCGAGGACCGCGAGAAGGCCGGGGTCGATTCCGTACGCCCGCACGACGACGTCGACGGTTCCGGTGCCGTGCGGGACGCGCTCGACGACATCGCCGACGGAGACGACGAAGGGACCGGCGAAGGTGACCGGAAACGGGCGTGGTCCCGCGACCAGAGACACGGCGTCGGGCGCTGGCCCGGGCGATGGGTCGCCGGTCGACTGATCGATGCGGCCGCGGACCGCCTCGCCGAAACGCTCCTCGAGCGCCGACTGGAACGCGTCCGGCAGCCCGGGGCGCGGGCTCGCCGCGCGCGCCATCGCGCTGACGTCCGGAAGGACCGGATGCAGCCCCTTCTCGACGGCGATCCTCTCGATGGCCTCGAGCCGCGAGAGCCCGCGGAGGTCCGAGGTGACCTCACCCGAGAGCGCGCCGGCGTGCTCGCCGGCGTCGAGCGTGAGGCCGAGCGAAACGGTGAGCTCGCGCAGCGCGTCGAGCGCCGTGCGCCCGCGCCAGTCCTCCCGGTTCCGCCACAGCGCCGCGAAGTCCGCCTGACTCCACGACCGGATGGCGTCGAAGTCCTTCTTCTTGCGCGCGATCGCCTCGTCGGAGCCTCCGCGCGCCGCGTTCTCGAAGAGGGTCTGTAGCTCGCTCTGGATCGCCGAGCCGAGGCGCTCCGAGAGATCGACCAGCATCTCCTCGCCCACCGGCGCGGCGCCGGAGCCGGGCACGGGCGCCGCGGTCTCGGCGTGCGCGGTCGCGGTCTCACCGGTGCAGGACGCGGTGGCGAGTGCCGACAGGATGGCGAGCGTGAGCGCGATTTCCGGAACTCGACGCATGATCGATCTCCACGGAGACTCCCCCGCGGAGTCTATCATCCGCCGGCGGTTCGGGCAGGGAGCGCGGGCGTCGTTACCGGGCGTCGCGACTCTCGCCGGTCGGGGCGACTTCTACTTGAAGATCCCGTGAACGAGATCGGCCGTCGACTCGATGGCGTCCTTGAGGACGTTGTACTCGCCGATCCACTGCGTGGTGTCGGTCGACCCCGGCGGCGCCACGTTCCGATCGAAGTAGAAGACGTTGACGAACACGGCGAGCGGGATGAGGAGAAGGATGCCCGTCACCAGGAGAATCGTGGTCATCACGGGGTGGCCCTTGACTCTCTTCATCTGCATGACACGCGCGCCGCCGCCTCGCAGCAGCGTCGAGGCGTCAGTGCCGCCGACCGTGCCCTCCGCCGTGGCGTCGAGCTGAAAGTCGGCGTCGTCGGAGAGGTCGAGGACGTCGGTGTCGAGGATGGTGTCGTCGTCGCTGACCGTCCCCTCCATGGTGATGTCGTCACTCGTGTCGGTTAGCTCGATGCCGGGGACGGGCGTCGTCGACTCCGACTCGTCCTCCTCGTCGAGCAACCCGTCGAGGTTGAGGACGGTGTCGCTCGAGGTGTCGGCCGCGGCGGGCTCTTCGAGCGCGACGTCGTCCTCGAGGGTCATGTCACCCTCGAGGTCGCCGGCGGTGCCCTCGAGCTCCGGCTCCCTTGACGCCGCATCGTCGTCGAGCGACAGCTCCTCGAGGTCGAGCTCCTCGAGGTCGAAGTCGTCGTCCGCCTCGCTCGTCGGGGCGGTGCCGGTCGGCTCGGGAGTCGCCGCGGTGTCCGCGACGGCCGCCGCCTCGTCACCGACCTCGAGGTCGTCGAGGCTCAGGTCCTCGACGCCGTCGAGCAGGTCCATCTCCTCGTCGGAGAGAACGATCGTCGGCTCGGTCTTGCGGTTCTTCTTGTACTGCTCGATGACCTCGGACTTGAAGAAGAGCGTGTCGCCCTCCTTGACGCTGGCGATCTCTCCGTCGGCGACGAGCTTCTCGAGCTCCTCCTCGGAGATCTGAAGCTCTCGACACGCCTCGCTGAAGGTCAATCGATCCTTGTTGTCACTCACGGCTCAGACCTTTCCGCACTCGCTCGACGGCGTCTCTCGACCGCCGCTCGTGCAATTCAGTGACGGGTACCCAATCACCCGACTCGCCGATTACTCCGGTTACTTTTCGACGCTCTTCTTCACGTCCGCCACGGTCGGTCCGACCTGCCCCTTGAGGTTGAAGTCGGTCGCCTTGATGTCGTACGAAATATCGCGAACCGCCTTCAGGCGCAGCTGACGGTTGCCATAATCGTAGAGCATGAGCTTGTTCTCGCCCGGGTGGTAGATCCAGAAGCCAGCCGCGTCGGCGCCCATGATCGTTCCGGTGGCGACCCCGACGACGCCGACGGTCGCTCCCGCGCCGCCGCCCGTCTGGGCCAGCATCGGCTCACGCGTCGTGCTCAGGTTCTGGACCACGACGATGAAAAGCAACGTCGCAATGACGGAGAGCAACACAATGGTCACGTTCTGACGCATGATCGGCTCCATTCCTCCTGAGTCTTTCTCGCCTGAAACACGGTGTGCGCCGGTCTGGCCCGCCCGCGTCGGTCAAGTCGGCCGGTGCTACGCGAACGCAGCGCCCGCGACCTCGCTTCCGCGGACTTCGGCGATAGTCGGGATTATAGCACGCCGGACGTGTCCGCGGGGGCGCAAATCTCCCCGCAGAGGCGTGGAGTGTAGCACGACGCCCCGCGGAAGCCAATCGGGAAACGGCCCGCGGGAGCGCGCGCCGCTCCGTCAGCTCTCCGGGCTCTCATCCCGCGACGGCCGCACGATCTCGGGGTGGGACTCGAGGTAACGCCGCGCGGTCTCCGCGAAGCGCGGCTCGCTCCAGAACCTGGCTGCCAGCGAGCGCACGCGGTCGAATCCGTCGGGATCGGCGAAGGGGTTGCCGATCGCGAACGCCGGCCGACCCGACTGCCGCACGCCGAGGAAGTCTCCCGGCCCGCGCAGCCGCAGGTCCTCGTCGGCGATCTGGAAGCCGTCGTCCGACCGGGCGAAGACCTCGAGCCTTTGCCGCACCTCCTGGCTCCCGCGACCGTACCCGACGAGACAGCGGCCCGGGTGCTCGCCGCGACCGACGCGGCCGCGCAGCTGGTGGAGCTGCGCGAGGCCGAAGCGGCTGGCGTCCTCGATGAAGAGCACCGTGGCGTTCGGGACGTCGATGCCGACCTCGACGACGACCGTCGACACCAGGATCTGATAGGTGTTGTCGCGAAAGCGCCGCAGGCAGGTCTCCTTCTCGTCGGCGGAGAGCCGGCCGTGGAGCAGCCCGGCGGCGAAGTCGGGGAACGCGCGCTGCACCCGGCGATAGGCCTCCTCCGCGGCGGGCAGGTCGAGCGCCTCCGATTCCTCGATCAGCGGGTAGATGAAATACGCCTGCCGGCCGCGTCGCAGCTCGTCGCGGATGAAGGACACCGCCTGGCGGCGCCGACTCGCCGGCACGAGGACCGTCTTCACGGGTGGCCGGCCCGCAGGCCGCTCGCGGAGGATCGACATGTCGAGATCACCGTAGACCGTCTGGCAGAGCGAACGCGGGATCGGCGTTGCGGACATCACCAGCAAGTGCGGGCTGCGGCCCTTGGAGCGCAGCCGCGCGCGCTCGCGGACGCCGAAGCGATGCTGCTCGTCCACCACGGCGACGCCGAGGGAACGGAACGCGACCGCGTCCTGGATCAGCGCGTGCGTGCCGACGACGATGTGAGCCTCGCCCGACGTGATCGCCTCGAGCGTCTCGCGCCGGCTGGCGGCGGCGAGCGATCCGGTCAGCAGCGCGATGCGCACGGCAGGGTGGGCGCCGAGAAGCTCGGTGAACACGCGGTGATGCTGCTCCGCGAGCACCTCCGTCGGCGCCATGATCGCTCCCTGATGGCCGTTTCGCACCGCGGCGAGCAGCGCGAAGAGCGCCACCGCCGTCTTCCCGGTGCCGACGTCACCCTGCAACAGGCGATACATCGGCTCGCTCGCCTCGAGGTCGCGGCTGATCTCCCGGACGGCGCGGTCCTGATCGGCGGTGAGCTCGAACGGGAAGAGCGACCGGATCTTGGCGTCGAGGTCGGGGGTGACGCGCAGGAGCGGCGCGCCCGGTCCGCGGAAGCGCCGGCGCCGGAAGTGCAACCGGGACGCGAACTCGAAGTATTCCTCGAAGGTCAGCCGATCGCGCGCCGAGCGCAGGTCGTCGAGGCTCTGCGGGAAGTGGATCGAGCGATACGCATCGGCGAGGCTCGGCCCCGAGCCGACGAGCAGCTCGTACGGTCCCTCCTCGAAGGTGTCCCACCCGGCGGTCGAGCACACCTCGTGGATCAGGCGCCGCAGGGCGCGCTGGTGCAGCCCGCGCGTCGCCGGATAGACCGGCACGATGCGCTGCATGTTGACCGAGGAGAGCGGATCACTCTCGGCGGAGGCGCCGCCGCGCTCCTCGTCCGCATCGTCCTCGATCTCGAACTCCGGGGCGACCATCTGCAGGCGCCGCCGCAACTTCACCTCGCCGTAGAAGTAGACGCTCTGGCCGGGCTTGAGGACGTCGAGCATGTACGCCTGGTTGAACCACACGACATCGAGCCAGCCGCTCCCGTCGGTGACGCGCGCCTCGATCATCGACTTGCGCGTGCGCGTGCGGCGCTGGCGCACCGAGTGCACCCGCGCGTGCACCGTGGTGACGTCGCCGACGCGAAGATCGGCGATGCGCCGCAGTCGACGGCGGTCCTCGTAGCGGCGCGGGTAGTACCTGACGACGTCGCCGACCGTCCTCAGGTCGAGGCGGTCGAACGCGACCCGGTGGCGTGGAGCGACCGGCAAGATCTCATCGATCGGAGTCGAGAAACTTACCACGCGAGTTCGACGTTCGGCTGCGAGCGAGTGACATCGCGATCAGGCGCTGTCGAGGATCTCGCGGATCTCCCGGACCTCCCGACGGATCGGGTCGCCCGACTCGATCAGGCGTTCGACCCGGCGGGCGGTGGCGCCGATCGTGCTGGCGCTCTTGCGATTGAAGAAGTCGCTGATTTCCGCGAGCGAGTGGTGAGTATATCGACGGCACAGGTAGATTGCCACCTGCCGGGCGCGCACCAGCGAGGGCCCCCGCCGCAGCGACGCGACACGCTCACGGGACACGCTGTAGAACCTGCTGACCACGTCGAGGACGCGATCCATGTGGAGGCGCCTGGGACGGGGGCGGAAGACATCGTCGATGCTCTCCGCGAGGCGCCGCACGTCGACCGGCGAGCCCGACGCGCGCGCGAGCTGCATATGCGCGCTCACCTGATTCGCGGCGCCGAGCAGCTCGCGAGCGCTGCCGCGGACGCGCTCGGCGACGAGCTGCAGCAGCTCGTCGGGAATCGGCGACTCGAACCGCGACGCGTGTCGTCTGAGGATCTCGAGACGCGTCGCGTGCTCGGGCAGCGACAGCGGGACGACGAGCCCCGACAGGAGGCGGCTGACGAGCGCCGAGTCGATGCCCTCGACCTCTCGCGGGTGCCGCGACGACCCGACCACGATCCGGCTCCCGGAGTTCAGCAGGCTGTCGAAGGTGTGCAGGAACTCCTCCTGCGACTTCTCCTTTCCGACCAGGTACTGGAAGTCGTCGAAGACGAGCACGTCGAGACCGCGCATGCCGTCGCGAAAGCGCGACACCGTGCCCTGCTGGATGCTCCAGACGAACGAGCTGACGAACTTCTCGGCGGGCACGTATCGCACCTTGAGCGCGGGTCCGGAGGCGCCCAGCTCCGTGTGCACGCCCCGCAGAAGGTGGGTCTTGCCGACGCCCGTCGACCCGAAGACGACCAGCGGATTGAACGGGCTCGACTCGGCGTCGAGGGGCTGGTCGAGGAGCCGGCTGACCGCGCCGAAGGCGGACCGGTTGCAGTCGCCGACGATAAAACCGCCGAGCGAATGCATTCCGGCGCGCTTCCGGGGGCCGCGGCGCGCGCCGCTCGAGGTGTCCGGCGCCCGGGGCGCGTTGCGCGGAGGTCCTGCCCCGCCGGCGGCCGCCGGAGGCGAGCGCTCCGCCCCACCGAAGAGCGCCGGCGCGATCGCCAGCCGCACGCGCACCTCGCGGCGCAGCTCCGCCCGCAGTATCTCGACCAGTCCCGCGTGGTACTTGCGCTCGACCCAGCCGAGGACGAAGCCGTTCGGAACGCCGAGCGAGACGGTCGCGCCGTCGTCGCCGAGGGGTCTGACCATCGAGAGCCACCGATCGATCGCCGAGTCCGAACCGTAGCGGTCGCGGAGCCGGCGCTCGACGTGAGGCCAGACCGCCTCCACCGTCAGCCGTGTCATCTCCACCTCTCCCGAGAGTCACGACCGCGCCCTGAGACCCGCGTCGACACGCGCGTCGAGACGCTCGGTCGCGCTCGTCACACCGCGACGCGATCCGGACGCCGACCGTCTCTCTGCAGAGAGGAATCACGCGGGACGCCGATGCGCGACGGCTTCCTGAGTCTGCCGCGCGCCGGATTCCCGCGGGCCCTCCCACGGTCGGAGACTGATCGCACCGCGACCACCCGGACGGCTCCCCCGGCCATCATCTCCTGGCCGGCCCCCGCCGGCCCCGGAGGAGCGTCCTCGAGCTCTCCTCTGTTCGCCGCGAGCCACCGCCGGACCGGCGCGCAAGCGCCCGTCAAAACAGTCGAGCTCGCGACGGAGCACTCCCGTTGATGTTAATTGTATGTTGACTTGATGCCGCGCTACGTTCTCGGAGAAGTGCCGCCCTCGAGACGCCGGCGCGCCGCACCGGCCGTGCGGGTTCCCCGGGTCACCGTCGCCTCCCGGCGTGGCGTCCCTCCGTCATCGCAGTGTCCGTCCCATCAGTCACAAAACACTGTCAAACAGGAGGAATTCCGGGGGTGTTCACTTCTTTTCGAGGTATTTCGAGCGGGCGCGCCTCCGCGCGTCCGACCGCCAATCCCTGCTGATACCGCGAGTCGAAACCCTTCGCCGGGCGACACGAGGCGTGCCCGGCACCTCTTCATGTGTGTCGAAGTCTCGAAATGGTATCAGAGCAGAAAAGGGGTGTCAACGGCGAATGAACGCGGCGGGAAGGCGCCTGACAAACTCCTGACATCGGGCATAAGGCGTCGTGCCGTGTCTCTTAACGAAACGGCAGGGAGTTTGCGAGGAGCACGAGATTTTTTTGCGGCTGACCGACCCGGAGTCAGGGTTGTGGCAGGGGGGGGCCGGCTCGCTTTCTCGTGCTCGTCCTCGTTCCTCGTCCTCGGATGTCGAAATCCGAGTCGAAGGCGCGGTCGACGGACGACGAGGACGGGAACGCAGATTGCGCAGATTACGCAGAAGCCGCTCGGTTCCTCGAAAGCGGCAATCGGAATCGGTCGTCGGAATCGGAATCGGAACCGCTATCGCTATCGGTATCCGAGACCGAGCGCCGGGGCGACGAGGCGAGGATGACCACGACGAGGAAGGGGCGGGCGAGCGACGGAATCAGGGAGTGTCGAGCTGACTGGAGGCGGCGCGCCGCGTCGCTTCGAGCTCCTTCCGCTCGGTCTCCCACCACTTCTTCCACTTGCGCTGCGCGAGCTCGCGCCGCCGCGGCGTCGCCTGCGCCACGAAACCGAAATCCTCTCCGGTGATCCGGATCAGGGTCTTGTTGGCGTAGTCGCGCACGTACTCGTTGACGTCGAGGAGCGCGTCGACGCTCGGCTCGATCGCCCGGTCGTCGCCGAAGGCGTAGAAGAGCCGCATGACGGCGACGCGGGTCAGGTCACGCTTGCTCTTCGCCAGCGGCACGAGGTACGGGATCGACGGACGTCCGATCGCCTTGAGATGACGCTCCGCGCGGACGCGGTAGCGGCGCTGCTGGTTGTCGAGATCCTCGACCAGGCGCTCGATGCGCTTCTTGAGCTCCGGGTCGATCGACTCCTCCTCCTCGCCGATCATCGGCGCGTCGATCATCGTCCCGGTGTCGCCATCGGCGACCGGCAACCGGTCGAGAACCGCGCCACTCTGGTCCTTCCGCTCCTGCTGCTTCACCAATTCGACCCGGCTCTTGGTGTCGACGGCGCTCTTGAGGACCTCGCCGCCCGTCCGCTTGTTCTTCTCGATCAGGTAGATCTCCTCGCGGGGGATCTCCACCTGCCCGACGTCGCCGATCTGCAGCACGATGCTGTGGTCCGTACGGTGCGTGATCTGACCGTCGATCAGGGCGCCGTTCTTGAGAAAGATCGTGTCCGCCGTCGCTGGAGCGGCGGTGACAAGTGCCAATCCCAGCGCGCAAGCGAGGGTGGGGCGCGTCGTTCCAGTGCGATTCTTCATGGCCTCTAGGAAACGTGGGGTTCGCCGGAGTCGGAGCGTCCGTCGGAAACACTTCTCCCTGGAAGACTATCATCTCTTCGGAGGGGAAACCGGCGGGGAGGAGACTTTTTTGGGCGCCGGGCGATCCGGCGGACGATGGGGCGCCGAACCGCGTCTCAGACGCTGAATCGAAACTCGATTATGTCTCCATCTTGGACAGTATAGTCCTTGCCCTCGAGGCGCAGGTGCCCCGCCTCGCGCGCGCCCTTGACGCCGTTGAACCGGACGTAGTCGTCGTAGCTTACAGTCTCGGCCCGGATGAAGCCGCGAGCCATGTCGCTGTGGATCTCGCCGGCGGCCTCCACGGCGGGCTCACCTCGGCGAATCGTCCACGCGCGCACCTCCTTCTCCCCCACCGTGAAGAAGCTGATGACGCCCGCGGCCCGGTAACACTCGGCGATGATGCGCTCGCGCGTCCCCGGCTCGACACCCATCGCCTCGCGAAACTCGGCGCGATCGTCGTCGGGGAGCTGCTCGATCTCGAGCTCGTTGAGGCCGGGGACGTCGAAGACTCGCGTCCCCGCCGCCTCCTCGAGCTGGCGGACGATCGCCTCGTCGAGGGGCTGCTCGCCGCGGTTGAGCACGATGATGCGCGGCTTGGAGCTGAGGAACTGGTACCCCTGCACGATCCGGCGCTCGACGCCGGTGAAGGGAAACTCGACGAGATCCTTCTCCGCCTCGAGGTGCGCCCGAACGCGCTGCAGGAGCTCGAGCTCCCTGCGGTCGTCCGCCTGCGTCGGTGTCGGCTTCTTCACCTGCGTCTCGAGCTTCTCGACGCGCTTCTCGACGATGACGAGGTCGCCGAGGAGGAGCTCGGAGCGGATCTCGTCCCAGTCGCGCCGCGCGTCGACCGGCTCGGGGCCACCGCTCTCGAAGGCGCGGATGACGACGATCAGCACCTCCATGTTGCGGGCGGGAGCGAGCAGCTGGGCGACGCCCGCGCGGTCCTGCCCGTCCCGCGACACCGCGGGGAAGTCGGCCAGCTCGATGCTCGCCGGCGTGCACTTGCGCGGCCCGTAGTCCTCGCGGAGGCGCTCGAGCCGTTCATCGCGGATCTTCACCGTCTTCAGCTGGACCTTGCCGCTCTGCGACGGATCGGGACCCTCGAGCGTCTCCGTCAGGAGGCACCAGAGCGTCGACTTTCCGGCGAGCGGGAGGCCGAGGATTCCGACTTTCATCGCGCCACGTCAGGCTGTCTCGGGCTTCGTCGTCTGCAGGCGTCACCGTTCTCCAGCGGCCAGAGGAAACGCCGCGCGCGCGGAAAAGTCAAGCGCCGGCGGCACGGCGCGTTCACGCGGCCGCCTTGCTTCGACGTCTCTCGATCATCCTGCAGAGCCGGATGCCGGCCTCGTAGAGCACCATGATCGGCCCCGCCATCAGCGACCAGCTGAGCGGATCCGGTGGCGTCACCAGGGTCGAGAAGATCACCGCGCCGAGGAGCGTGTACTTGCGCGCCCTCGCGAAGCCCTCCGACGACACCAGCTCGATCTTGAAGAGAAAGAGCATCACGAGTGGCGTCTGGAACACGAGGCCGAGAATGATCGTCAGCGTGAAGAACAGGTTGATGTAGCTCTCGAGCGTGAAGCTCAGGTTGGCGAAGCCGGCGCCCCAGCCGGCGAGGAACTGCAGACCGATCGGCACCATCCAGTAGAACCCGAAGAGCACGCCGCAGACAAAGAGCGCGATCGAGAACGGGAAGAAGATGAGCACGTACCGCTGCTCGTGCTCGTAGAGGCCCGCGCCGATGAACTTCCACATCTCGTAGAGGATCAGCGGCAGGGCGAAGAGGATGCCGAAGATCAGCGCCACCTTGAAGGACGTCATGAACGCCTCGGTGTACTTGATCACCGTGATCTCGGGCTTCTCCCGCTGGTTGCGCTCGAGCTCTTCGACGCTCGACAGCAGCTCGTCGTGCAGGCGGCTGACGCGCGCGACGATTCCGGCGTCCGCGACGATGGCGCGCAGGCGTGCGATGTCCGGCGGGGTCTCCATGATCGCCCGGTGCCGCTCCGCCAGGAACCGATTGAACTCCTCGAGCGGTCCGAAGATCTTCTCGAGATCGACGCCGAGCCCGAGGAGCTCCTGGAACTTCGTCGGCTCGTACGCCGAAGCGACGTCGCGCAGGCGCCCGGTCAGCTTGACGAGCCGCTCCGGCAGCCCGCGGAACTCCGCCGGCACGGTCTCGGGCGACACCAGCGTCGTCAGCGAGTCGGCGAGATCGCTACCGAGCTGCAGGATCGCCGCCTCGATGCGCGGCCGGCTCTCCTCGGGCGCGAGCGGCGTCACCTCGCCGGCGAAGCGATCGAAGAGCGCGCCGACGTGGACGTCGGCCCACTGCTCGCGGATCTCGTCGGCGAAGAGGGCCTCCCAGTTCGCGGCCTCGCCCATCACCGCGCCGAGCTGACTGACCGTGCGCTCGACGTTGACCAGGTGCCGCTTGCTCATCGCGGAACGGACCGCGTAGCGGTGCGGTCGCATGCTGACCTCGAGGAGCGGGTCGTGGAAGGTGAAGCAGACGATGGTCGCGCCGACGAGCCAGACCAGCGCGGCGATGACTCGCCGCCGGAGCTCGTCGAGGTGCTCCCCGAACGTCATGCGGACTTCGCGCATAGCTCACATCACCGATCGGCGACCCCGCGCCTCCGGTGCGCCGGGATCTCGTGCGGCTGGCCCGGAAGCTGTAGGGCCGCCATGGCGATGGGAGCAACACGCGCGGCCGCCCTCGGCGAGGCGCGGTCCGCACTGTTTCCCACGCTCGTGGAGTCGGGGCTCTCTGCTGCGCCGTGCACGTCGTTCGTGCGTCGGCCTCAATACCCCATGTACTCGAGCACGTCGGTCTCGCGAAGAATCGTCACGCCGAGCTCACGCGCCGTCTGGTACTCCGGTGAGTTCTCGTAGTTCGCCAGCGCGACGAGGAAGTCGGTGTTGATGGTCACCGCGTCACCGATCTTCGCCCCGTAGGACGACAGCTTCTTCTTCATCGCCTCGAGCGACACGTTGCGGTTGGTGACGCTGTCCCCGGCGAAGACGAACGTCGGCGGCTCGTCCGGAGAGTAGAACGGACTGGTGACGTAGTCGTTCGTCGTCAGCGGGTTGAGCGGATCGAGCTCCTCGACGATGCGCCCCTCGCTGTACTCGTCCTCGATGCGGCGAATCTCGACGCTGCCCTTCCAGTGCTTCTTGCCGCCGACGTCCTGGTACACCTTGAACGTCAGACCCGGGAGCAGGTGGTGGCGGCGTCCGAGGTTGACCCAGACGATCCGGCTGCGGGGCTCGACCTCGAGAAGCTGGCCGTCCGGCTCGATGTCCTCGATGGTCTTCTGGATCCGGCTCTCCGCCTCGCACCGCTGCAGGCGATTGAGGAGCTGCTGGATGCGGTTCTCCGCGAACGCGAGCTGCTTCTTGTACTCGAGCTCCTTGCGGGTGCACTCCTCTTCCTGCTCGGCGAGCTGGTTGGTCAGCCGCGCGTTGTCCTGGCGGTGCGTCGTGTCCATGTCCTCGAAGCGCTTCTCGAGCGCGGAGAGGTCCGTCTTGAGCTTCGAGTTCTCGTCGTCGCGCGCCCGCAGCTGCTCCTCGGTGGTGGCGCGCAGCTTCTCGTGGTTGGCGATCGCGGTCTGCGCGCGGAGCGTCTGCTCGTCCCACGCGTTCCGGAGCGCACGCAGCAGGTCGGCGAAGTCCTTGTACGGCGCCGCCAGGCTGTCATAGGTCAGGTTGGCGGTGTTGCCGAGCTGCGTCCGGAGCTCGTTGATCTGCTCCTCGGCCTCACGCAGCTTGCCCTGGAAGAACTCGTTGCCGGGCCACCCCTCCGACGAGCCGGACACCAGCGCTTGCAGCTGGTTGAGCGCCTTGGTGGTGTTGAGCAGGCGATCCGACTCTCCCGCGAGGTTGGCGGTGAGCTGCTTGTTGTTGAGGATGAGCTCGTTTTTCTCGGCGTTCAGGAAGAGAACGGCCGCCACGAGCGCGACGACGAGGACGAGCGTCGCCACGAAGAGATACACGAAGACGGAACCTTCCCGCTGGGCCATGGATCAATCTCCCAAGCTGTTCTGATTGTGCTGCTGCGTCGAACTGCTCGAACTGGTTTCTCGAACCGCTCTGTCGAACCGCTCTGTAGGGGGCCCGCCGCGGGCGTGGCGTGGATGGTGACCCCTGCTGTCGATTTCTTACGCGTGATGAACGGCTGTGCGCTGGTTTCTCCGGTCGACGAGCAACGCACGAACACTCCGGGCGCATGACGGCGCGTCCGGCGTGGAATGCCACGTCCGGACGGCGCTGCTCAGCGCTGCTCAGCGCTGCTCCGGAGGTCGCGAGACCCGCCTCAACCAGAGAGCTGACTCGATTTTAGAGCTTGCGCCAGGGGTGTCAAGTCGGCGCTTCGGCCGTGACGCCGAGACCGCGCCGGGCGGTCGGGACGCCAGCGGGGACGCCAGCGGGCCCATGACGGCGCCCCCGTGCGGCCCCGGCTCGACGCCGGTACGACGACCCGCGGTCCCCGAGGGCAGTTTTTTCGGCAGCCAGCGCTTGCTTTGTGCGCGGCAGCGACCTAATATATTGCAGGCAGACGAAAAGTCTGGGCGCTTGCGCGGGCCGGACCGGTTTTCCGCAAACGTTCACGGGACTGCGTCCTGGAACCTCGAAACCTGGCCAGCGCCCCGGTGTTTCCTCCAAGAGACTCCCAGTCAGGTCACCCCCCGGCCCCTCTCGCCCTGAACCGCATGAAGCCCCCTGACCCGACCCGGAACGCGTCATCCTGCTCTTTGGAACCATGATCCTCGGGATCGTCGGCGGAATCGGATCCGGCAAGAGCGCCGTGGCACGGCTGCTCGGTGAGCTCGGCTGTCCGACGCTCGACGCGGACCGGATCGCGCACGACGCGCTCGAGACCGCCGAGGTCCGCGAGGCGGTGCGGGCGCGTTTCGGCGCCGGCGTGTTCGAGGCGGGAGGAGATCGGGTGGATCGAAAGGCGCTCGGCAAGCGCGTGTTCGATAACGCTCAGGAGCTCGAGGCGTTGAATGGCATCGTGCACCCGGTTGTCGTCGAGGAGATCCGCGCCAGGGCGCGGGCGCACGGCCACCGCCGGGCGACGGCGCCGTCCGACGTGCTCGTGCTCGACGTCTCGCTGCTGGCGACCTCGCCGCTGCGGAGCGAGTGCGACGCGATCCTCTTCGTCGAAGCGGATCTCGAGACCCGGATCGCCCGGTGCCGGGAGCGGGGGTGGGACGAGGAGGAGCTCGAGCGCAGGGAACGATTTCAGGCGACGCTGGAGGAGAAGCGTCGGCTCGCCCGCTGGACGATCGACAACTCGGGAACGATCGACGAGACCCGCCGCCAGGCGCGACAGGTGCTCGTCGACATCGGCGCGCTCGAGCCATGCACGGCCGGCGCGCAGAACGGCGTCGAGGTGAAGAGATAGGAGAGCATGGATCCGCCGGGACGTCAGCGTCCGCGCGGGGCACCGGTGGAGGTGAAGAGAGGAGGACCCCGGCGATCACTGCCCGAAAACAACGGACGACTCGTAATCGAAAATAACAGGCCACTAAACAGGTTCATATCGACATGGCCACTCAAAAGAAGAAGCGGAAGAAGAAGGGATCCTCGTCCCGAAAATCGAGGAACATGCGATCGGGCTCCGCCACGGCCACCGTGCGCGAGGGCCTGCCGAACGACGAGGAGCTCGAGCTGGAGGCGCAAGCTCTCGCGGTGAATTCCGAGGGGAACGGCGGCTTCAAGGCCGAGTTTCACGTCGGCCAGTTGCAGAAGATGACCATCGCGGATCTCCACGAGCTCGCCAAGAAGGAGGGCATTCAGGAGTACACCGGCCTCAAGAAGGGCGACCTGATCTTCAAGATCCTCAAGGAGCGCGTCAACAAGGACGGCATGATGTACGGGGAGGGTGTCCTCGAGATCCTGCCGGACGGCTTCGGGTTCCTGCGGTCGCCGCGCTACAGCTACTATCCGTGCCCCGACGACATCTACGTCTCGCCGTCGCAGATCCGCCGCTTCGGCATGCGGACGGGAACGGTGATCTCCGGGCAGATCCGGCCGCCGAAGGAGAACGAGCGCTACTTCGCGCTGCTCCGCGTCGACGCGATCAACTACGAGCAACCCGAGGTGCTGGTCGACAAGGTCAACTTCGACGACCTGACGCCGCTCTACCCCGAGGAGCGCCTGGTCGCGGAGGCGGAAGCGCAGGGGCTCGAGATGCGGATCATGGATCTGGTGACGCCGATCGGCAAGGGCCAGCGCGGCCTCATCGTGGCGCCGCCCCGCACCGGAAAGACGATCCTGCTGCAGAAGATCGCCAACAGCATTTCGAAGAACAACCCGGAGGTCGACCTCATCGTGCTGCTCATCGACGAGCG
>JBFFXF010000060.1:0-31028 GCA_041569895.1 Planctomycetota bacterium
AGCGCCACCGCCGCGTCGTTCCCCGACGGCAGCAGCAGCCCGTAGAGCAGCTCGCGCACCGGCAGGCGCTCGCCGGCGCGCAGGCCGGTCGTCGATCCGGGGGTGCGGTCGGCGCGCCTCGAGATGGTCACCTGCTCGTCGAGCACGCCCGGGTCGCGCTCGGCGAGCCGCGTCACCAGGTAGGCGGTCATGATCTTCGTCGTGCTCGCCATGTCGAGCGGCTTCGCCGGCTCGTATCCGCGCAGGATCTCGCCCGTGGCGGCGTCGCCGATCGCCCAGGTCTTGCAGGTCACCAGCGGCGGCCCGTCGAGCGACTCCGGCGGCGCGCGCTCGAGCTCCTCGGAATTGACGACCTCCGGATCGGGCACCGGCTCGTCACGCGTCACCAGCGGGCCGAGCGCCTTCCAGGTCTCGGCGCCGACGACACCCGTCGGCTCGAGTCCGCTGGCGCGCTGGAAGCGGGCGACCGCCGCCTCGGTCATCGGCCCGAAATCGCCGTCGACGGCGAGCTGTGGCGACGGCTCGAGGCGCGCGTTGAGCGTTCGCTGCAGGTGCTCGACGAGCTCGCCCGAATCCGGCTGGCGCAGCTCGCGCGTCGCGTCGGGCTCCGCCCTGGCCTCGACCGGCGACGGCGTGCTGCCCTCGAAGTACCGCCAGACCTCGCGCGCGATCTCGGCGCAGAGCCGGTTCGCGGCCGAGTCCGCGGCCCAGCTGCGGTCCTCGTTGTCGCTCGTCAGCACGCAGAGGGCGATCGACCCGAACGGCGCGACGATGATCCCCGCGTCGCAGCGCACGCGAGACAGCGAGCCGATCTTGTGCGCGACGACGGCGTCCTCCGGCAGGAGCCGCGGGATCTTGGTGCGGTCCTCGCACTCCAGCAGGTGTTCGAACATCGCCTCGCTGGCATCCTCGCTGACGAGCTCGCGGCGGTGGAGGCGCTCGAGGAGCGAGAGCATCTCGGTCGCGGTCGTGCTCCCGAGGCCGAATCGCGCGCTGCGCTCGGGGAAGATCGAGGTGTCCCGCCGGTAGAGCTTCGAGTTGATCCGCGTCTCCGGACAGCCGAGGCGCGCCATCGTCTCGGCCACCGATCGCAGCCCGATCCTGTCGAGGACCAGGTTGGTCGCGGTGTTGTCCGAGTAGACGATCATCAGGTGGATCGCATCGCGCAGGGAGATGGTCGTCCCCGGCGAGAAGTGCTCGGTGAGGATTCCGGACCCGGGCACCTTGTCCTCCTCGCGCATGGTGACCGTGCTCGCCAGGTCGACGTCGCCATCGCGGGCCTGGCGGTACGCCTCGACCATCACGGGGAGCTTGATCAGGCTCGCCGTCGGCATCCTCGCGTGGCCGCGATGCACGAACCCGACGCCGCTGTCGAAGTGCTTGACCGCGACCGCCACCTTCCCCCGGTGCTGCTCGATCAACGGCGCGAGCGCCGATCGCAGCCCGGGCGCCTCGAGCGGCGAGCGCGGCCGTCCCGCGATGTCGTCCAGCTCGTCGAGGCGGAACCGCACGCTGACGACGAAGGGCGACTCCCTCTCGACCCAGTGGCCGTACGTCGTCGTCACGAAGGTGCCGTCGGGGAGCAACTCGAGCCCGGGATAGGCGCAGTCGGCGCCCCGCGTGTTGTCCATCAGGCGGACGCGATACTGCCCCTCGTCGCCGGAGACGATGTCCTCGTAGGTGCCGACCCAGCCGACCCAGTCGCCGTGCGTGATGCTCTCGAGCGTGCGATCGCGGAAGGTGATGAAGAGGCGGCCATCCGGGGTGTACTTGCCGACGTGGCGGTCGCCGGTGAGCGCGGCCGGGAGCTGGCGCGGCTCGGTCCACGTCAGGCCCTCGTCGTCGGAGAAGATGACGAACGAGTTCATGCGCCGGCTGTTCTCGCGCAGCAGCACGGTGATCTGCTTGCCGTCCGGCGAACGGATCAGGCCCGGCTCGCAGAGGTGCGCCGTCGGGTGCGTGGCGATCACCGTCGGCTGCGACCACGTGAGCCCGCCGTCGTTCGAGACCGTCTTGTAGACGTGAAACACTCCCGTGCGCTTGCCGCCGGCGCGGATGAAGCGGCCGTCGTCGTGGAAGAGCGCCATGTACGCGCCGTTGCGCAGCCGCTCGACGCTTCCCATGGCGACGATGCCGCCGAAGTCGCCGATCGGCTCGAGCGCCGACCATGTCTCGCCGTCATCCTCGGAGACCGCCATGCGA
The DNA here is from genome assembly GCA_041569895.1 of Planctomycetota bacterium. Taxonomy (GTDB): domain Bacteria; phylum Planctomycetota; class UBA8108; order UBA8108; family JACQVS01; genus JBFFXF01. Next base: position 2,203 of record JBFFXF010000060.1, read on the forward strand.
ATCGGGTAGAGGCCCGAAAAGACGATCAGCCGCTTCATGCCGTTGCCGTCGACGACCCGGTGGATGGTCGGCGTCTCCTGTGACGTCGCCCAGTTCTCCGGCGTCGGCAGGCGCTCCGACCACGTTCGACCGCCGTCGGTGCTGCGCTTCAGGACGATGGCGCCGCGTCCGTGCCCCTTCGGATAGACGCAGAGCATCGTCTTGCCGTCCTCGAGGAGCACGGTGGTCGGGTGGCCGAGGTACTGCCCCGGCTCGCGATCGACGACGACCTGGCGATGTTTCTCGTGCGCGAGGTCGACGACGGGGATCGTGTAGCCGCACGAGGGCTGGTCGTCCGCCTGGCAGCGCGGGGCGAGCCACGGCGCCGCGACGAGGGCGGCGAGAGCGAGAAGCGGAGCGCGCGCGCGGATCATGCGAAGACCTCGTCGATCGGTCTGCCGACGCCGTCCCGCGTGACGTAGAACGGGCGCTTCTCGACCTCGTACGCGAGGCGGGGCGAGATCCCCATGGCGCGGTAGATGGTCGCGTGGAGGTCCTCGATCCGCACCGGGTGCTCGATCGCCTTGCACGGCCGCTCGTCGGCGGTGCGACCGTACGCGAACCCCTTCTTGACGCCGCCGCCGAAGAGGAGCACGGACGCCGCGCCGGTGAAATGCCGGTGCATGCCGTAGAACTTGAGCTCGTCGACGGTCTTCGGCACGAAGACCTGATCGGGGACCTTCTTCTCGGGCCGCCCCTCGATCATCATGTCGCGGCTGAACTCGCTCGCGAGCACGATCAGCGTGCGGTCGAGCAGGCCGCGCTCCTCGAGGTCGAGCACGAGCTGCGCGACCGGCGCGTCGATCAGCCGCTTCATGTCCCGGAGCCGCGTGTGGCCGTTGTCGTGCGTGTCCCACCCGAGGAACGGAACGTACTCGGTGGTCACCTCGATGAACCGCGCCCCCGCCTCGACGAGCCGGCGCGTCAGCAGGCAGCCGAGGCCGAACGGGCCGGTGTCGTAGGTCTTGTAGCTCTCCTCCGGCTCGAGCGTGAGGTCGAACGCCTTCGCCGCCGGCGACGACAGCAGGCGGTAGGCGTTCTCCAGCGAGCGCAGGAGCGACTCGCGCTGGTAATCGCTGCCGTGCTCGCCGACGACGCCTCGCGTCGCCAGCTTGCGGAGCGCCCGGTAGCGCTCGCGGAAGCGATCGAGCGTCATCCCCGCCGGCGGGCGCACCGACTGGACGGCGGAGCGCGGGTCGGGAACGCGGAACGGACCGTACTCGCTGCCGAGGAAGCCGGCGGTCTGGAACGCCTTGAGCTCCTCCGCCTCGCCGTTCCCCTCGTAGCGCTGACCGATGTCGATGAACGCCGGCACCGCCGGGTCGCGCTTGCCGAGCGTGCGCGCGATCACCGCGCCGATGTGCGGCGCCGCGACGGTCTGCGGCGGCTCGTATCCGGTGTGCCAGTGATACTGGTGTCGGGAGTGGAGGATCTTCCCGAGGTCGCCCGCGACGTAGCTCCGGATCAGCGTGCCGCGATCGATGACGCTCGCCAGCCGCTCGAGCCCCTCCGAGAAGCGGATGCCGTCGACCGCCGTCGGGATCGATGGAAACGTGCTCAGCACCGGCTCCGGATCCATGCCCTTCTCGAACGGCACGTGGCGCTTCGGATCGAACGTCTCGGTGTGCGCCATGCCGCCCGCCATCCAGAGGACGACCAGCGTGTCGGCGGTGGGCTCGAGGCGCGCGGGCGACTCCTCGTCGCTCGAGCGCACCGGGCGCGGGGCGCCGGCGGCGAGAGCGGAGAGCGTCGCGACGCTCGCCGTCTTCAGGAAAGTGCGGCGGTCGACGTGTCGGTCGTGGCTCATCGGCGTCTCGTTCGATCGGCTGCTCATCGGTTCTGCTCGTGCGACCATCTCACCTGATCAACTGAAACTCGGGCAGCATGGCGACGATCCACAGCAGGTCCTCGACTCCCGCGGTGTCCGGCGGCGACCCGATCACCGCCAGCAGCGTCTCGCGCTCCACGTCGTCCGGCGCGCGCGCCAGCGCCAGGCGAAAGACCGCGTCGAGGAGCGCGTTGCCATCGCGCCCGGCGTCGAGCGCGCTGCCGTCGAGCGCGTCCCCGTCGAGCACAGCGTCTTCAAGCACAGCGTCTTCAAGCCATCTGCGCGCGCCGGCTTGCAGGATCGAGGCCAGCGTGTCGCCGTTGGTGAGCTCGAGGGCCTGGAGCGTCGTCGCCACCGAATCGCGGCGCGTCACCACCTGCTCGCGGTTCGGACGGCCGAGGGCGCGCTGCAGCTGATCGTCGTGCGCCACCACGGCGCGCAGCGGGCGCGGCGTCGCGTCCTCACCCTGGCTCTCGAGGACGGCGCGCACGGCGGCGAGCTGCCCGCCCTGACCGCGCCCGTCGATCTTGGTGAGCGCGTCCGACGGCCGGGTCCACTCGCCGGTCAGCGTCCCGAGAGCGTCGACGAACTGCTCGGCGGTCATCCGCCGCACCAGCGGGCCGCGGAAGACCGGATCGGCGGAGCCCGGCGCCGGTTCTCCGACCGACGACGACGCGTACGCCCGCGATGTGCAGATCAGCTCGATGGTGCGCTTGATGTCGAAACCGCTGTCGGCGAGGTCGGCCGCGAGCCAGTCGAGCAGGTCGCGGTGCCACGGCTCGTTCTCCATCTCGTCGACCGGCTCGACCAGGCCGCGACCGAAGAACGATGCCCACAGGCGGTTGACCATGGTGCGCGCCAGGCGGCCGTTCTCCCGCGAGGCGAGGAGCTCCGCCAGGCGCCGCATGCGCGCCTCGCGCGGAGCTTCCGCGTCGATCTCGCCGAGCTCGGCGAACGGCGCGGCCGGCGCGGCGACCTCGCCGATCGGCTCGTTGCAGCGGTGCAGCTCGAGCGGTTTCTCGGCGAAGACGCTCGCGAGCGCGTACGCGTCGGCGAGCTTCCAGTCGTTGACGAAGCTGTCGTGACACGACGCGCATTTGAGATTGGTCCCGAGGAAGACCTGCGCGACGTTCTGGGCGGCCTGCATCTCCTTGCGCTGGCTCGCGTTCACCGTGCCGCGCCAGATGATGCCCTTGACGAAACCCTCCGATCCATCGACGGGGTCGATCAGCTCACGCACGAAACGATCGTAGGGAATGTTGTGATAGAGCGCGGCGAAGAGCCAGCCGGTGAGCTGCTTGCGACCGCCGTCGATGAAACCCGTGCCGCGGTACGCGTTGCGGAGCGCGTCGTTCCAGAAGGTCATCCAGTGCTCGGCGTACTCGCGCCGCCGCCCGAGCAGGTCGCGGACGAGGCGCTCGCGCGCGTCGGGCGCGTCGCTCTTCTCGAAGCGGTCGACCTCCTCCGGTGACGGCAACAGCCCGATCACGTCGAGGAACACGCGGCGCGCGAACGTCCGGTCGTCGACCGGCCCGGGAAACTCGACGCCGTTGTCCCGGAAGTACGGCGCGAGGAGGCGGTCGATCGGGTTGTCGAGCGACGAGTCCCCGGGTGCCGGGGGCAGCTCCGGGCGCCGCGGCGCGATCGAGGTCGCCACGGGGGCCTTGCTCGCCTTCCCGAAAGTGAAACCCGCGGGCCACTCGAGCCCCCCGTCGATCCAGGCGCGCAGGACGGCGATCTCCTCCGGCCCGAGCCGCTCGCCCTCGTCGGGCATGACGCGCTCGGGATCGTCGCCGGAGATCAACCGCACGAGCAGGCTCTCCCCCGCCTTGCCGGCGACCACCGCGGGGCCGGACTTGCCGCCCTCGAGAAGCGTCTCGCGCGTGTCGATCCGCAGCCCGCCGCGGCGCTTGCCGCCGGCGTGGCAGCGCACGCAGGAGCGCTCGAGGATCGGACGCACCTCGCGCATGAAGTCGACGGCATCGACGCGGACCGCGACCGCGATCAGCAAACAGACCCCGATCGCTCGAAGGACCACCGCGCTGCGTCCGCGCCATGCGGAAAACCGCGGCGGGCGCGGGAGTCCCGGCGCTCTCGGGAAAATCGGGCCTCTCGTGTACCTCGACATACAGAGAGCAGCATAGAGCAGCCGCGCCACAAGTCCAGTCCTCAGGCCGGCGGTTCCCGGCGCCGGGCGCTCAGAGGTAGACGTGCCCCTCGACCGCCGCGAGCCGTCGGCGGCCAGCAGCGCCGCGTGATCGGTCGATGCGAACCGCCGCGCCGCGGAGAGCAGGATGAGGCTGTCGAGCGCGTCCCCCTCGGCGTCCTCGAGCGCCCGGCGAGCCGCGCCGGGCTCGACCGCGATCCCCTCGTCGCGCTCCAGCCGGCGGAGGATCTCCTCGCGCGCGGCGACGTTCTTGTCGGACGGGCCCTTGTACCCGGCGTGCGGCCAGCCGAGGTGCCGGAGCGTCGAGCTCGGACACGCCTCGGCGACGGCGACCGGCGCGTCCGGTCTCGCCGCCGCGTCCATCGGCATCAGCGCCACCCCGGCGACCTCCGAGAGCGGACCGAGCACCGAGACGATGCAGTGCCATGTCTGCTTGAAGAGGCGCAAGTTGCTCGGGGCGAGCGGCGTCTTGGCGCACAGGTCGCAGCCGCGCCTCGGCTCCTTGCGCGAGACCTTGCGGCACGCTCGACGCCAGTCTCTCGGCGAGTCGAACGACCGCAGCCACCCGAGCGTCGCCCGCCACGTGCGATCGACGCCGTGCGCGTCGAGCTGCGCGGCGGCGAGAGTGAAGGGCGCGTCGATCACCCAGGCGTGACGCCGACCGTCGTCGGCCGACCCGGCGATGCGCCGCACGAGCCCCGCGTGGTCGACGTCGTTCGCCGTGCTGGCAGCGCTCCCCGGCTCGAGCGTCGCCGCCCAGATCTTCCGGCGAGCCGACCTCGAGCCGCTGAAGTCGACACCGTGAAGGACGAGGTCTCGAGCGTGACGCGCGTCGTGTTGTCTCGCGTCGGGCATACGACTATCATGCGGGTGTCGTCGATTCGTGGACAGGGTCATGACCCCAATTACCGAAGAGACGACTTAGGAGGAAGTCAGGAAACCGAGGAAAGCAGGAAACGGTAAAGAATCGAGGGGCTCGGCTTCGTGAGCTTCGCTCGAGGCTTCGCGCGGACTTTCCTGTGTTCCGCGTCTTCCTGCGTTCCTCATGAGTCGTGGTCGGAAACCGCCAATGCGCCATTGTCGCCGTTTCAGGGTGTCGGCCGGCGCCGCCCCCCTGCTGCTCCTGTGCTTCGCCTCGCCCGGTCGCGCCGCGCCGGATGACCTCTCGCGTCGCGACGTCCGGCCGAGGCTGATCGTCCTCACCGACATCGGCGGCGATCCCGACGACACCCAGTCGCTCGTCCGCCTGCTGACGCACGCGAGCGAGATCGAGATCGAGGGGCTGATCGCCTCGGCGTCGGGCACGCCGGGCGAGCTCGACGAGAACGTCGTCAAGCCCGAGCTGATCCGCCAGGTCGTGCGCGCCTACGGCGCGGTGTGGGACTCGCTCGAGCTGCACGCTCCGGGCTACCCGTCCGCCGGGGGGCTCCTCGCGCGCGTCAAGAGCGGCAACCCCGAGCGCGGCCGGTCGCAGCTCGGCGAGGGAAAGGACACCGAGGGCTCGCGGTGGATCATCGAGGTGGTCGATCGCGACGACACGCGGCCGGTCAACATCGCCATCTGGGGCGGCTCGACGGAGCTCGCCCAGGCGCTCTGGCGCGTGCGGCACGATCGAGAGCCCGCGGACGTCGCCCGGTTCGTCTCGCGCATCCGCGTCCACGACATCGCGCACCAGGACGACACCGGGCCGTGGATCGTCGAGCAATTTCCGGACCTCTTCTACGTGCTCGATCGCGCCCCGCCGGGCGCGGACCGTCGCGAGGCGGTGTTTCGCGGCATGTACCTCGGCGGCGACCAGTCGCTGACCTCGCGCCAGTGGCTCGACCGGCACGTGCGCACCGGACACGGACCGCTCGGCGCGCTCTACCCGGACCGGACGTGGACCTCCCCGAATCCGCACTCGGCGCTCAAGGAGGGCGACACGCCGTCGTGGTTCTACTTCCTGCGCAACGGGCTGCAGGACGCGGCGCACCCGGAGTGGGGCGGCTGGGGCGGTCGGTTCCGCCGCGTCGCCGGTGCGCTCCACCGCGACGCCAGCGACCGCGTCGGCGACGTCGAGCACCCGCGCGCCACCGTCTGGCGCTGGCGTCCGGCCTTCCAGAACGACTTCGCCGCCCGCATGGACTGGTGCGTGCGCCCTCGCGACGCGGCGAACCACCACCCGATCGCGGCGCTCGACGGTGATCGCACCCGCGAGGTCCTCGAGCTCTCGGTGGCGCCGGGCGAGGCGCGCGCCCTCGACGCCGGCTCCTCGAGCGACCCGGACGGCGACGGGCTCTCCTTCCGCTGGTGGGTCTACCCCGAGGCGGGCACGTGCGCCGCCGACGTCGCCCGGGAGACGGTCATCGACAATGCGTCGTCGTCCCGGGCCGCCGTGCGCGTGCCCGCGGCGTGCGCCGGCGCGACGATCCACGTCATCCTCGAGGTCACCGACGACGGCGACCCGCCGCTGACGAGCTACCGACGCGCAGTGCTCGACGTCGCCCCGAACAGGTGACGTCGCTCACGACGATCGTCGGAATGATCCACGATACCAACGCGCGAGGGCGTGCGCGATCACTCCGCGCAGCCGCCGGTGGCGCACTCGCCGAGCGCGTCGTCGGGGGTCGGATCGGGACCGCACGTCACCCCGGGCGCCGCGGGCGGGCGAGACCCGAGGAAGAGGAAGTTGAGGATGACGGTGGCGTCGTTGATCCGCAGCGAGCCATCGTCGTCCGCGTCCGCGGCATCGGCGCACGCCGGGTCGTCGCCCCCGATGAAGAGGAAGTTGAGGAGCTTGACGGCGTCGCTCAGGTTGACGTCGCCCTCGCCGCCGACGTCGCCGCGACGGAACGCCGGCGGCGGTGGTGGCGGTGGTGGCGGCGGTGGCGGCGGCGGCGCGTCGCAGTCGAGCGAGCCCGGCGTCACCGCCGGCACGAGTGTCGCCGTGAACGAGAGGTCCGAGCTGTCGACCGCCGCGTTGTGCACGCTGGCGGCGAGGACGTTGACGCCGGCGACGACGCGGTCCACCGGGATCGAAATCGTGGTCGCGGTCGGCTCGATCGACGCGCTGGCCGCCGTCGTGCGTCCAGCGACACCGGCCGGCATGTTGGCGCGACCGATCTCGACGCCGTTCAGATAGAGGACGACGCCATCGTCGTGGATCACGGTCAGCCGGTAGGCTTCGAAGGACGACGGGTCGGCGACCTCGAACGTCTTGCGCAGGAAGACCGCGAGGTACGCGCCCTGCATGTCGTCGAGCTGCGTCAGGTCATCGCCATCGCCGTAGCCGATTCCGGTGGCGCCCTCCTCCCACGCGGAGTCATCGAATCCGGGCTGGTTCCACTCGAGCGGCACGGGCGCCGCGCCGCGCAGGAAACGCCACGTCTCGCCGTCCTCGATCAGCTGGAAGCCTCCGATCAGCTCGGGGATGAACGAGAGATCGCTCGAGTCGACGTCCGCGTTGTGGACCTCGGCCGCGAGCACGTTGACACCGGCGCGCAGCAGGTCGCGGGGCAGCCGGAACTCCTCGAAGCCGCCCGCCTCGCGTGACGACGCGGGAGTGGTGCGGCCGACCGGCGAGCCGGGCGCGCCGAGGCTCGCCGACCGCGCCACCTCCTGCCCGTTGAGGTACGCGATGAAGCCGTCGTCGTAGTCGACGCGCAGGCGCAGACCGCCGATCGCGCCGGGCTCGGCGATGTCGAGCTCGCGCCTGAGGTAGAGCGTCAGGAAGCTGCCGCGCATGTCGCCGATCACCGTCGCGTCGTCGGAGTCACCGTACCCGATTCCCGTCGGCCCGCGGAGCCAGCTTGCGTCGGGCGTGAAACCGACCGTGTTCCAGCCGGCGGGAGGATTGACGCGTCCCTTGAAGTACTGCCACGAGTCGCCGATCTCGACGAGCGTCTCCTCCGGGGTGATCGCGAACTCGACGAGGAGCCTCGGCGGCTCCGCGCCCTCGGCCGAGTAGAAGTCCCAGCCATCGTCGCCGCGTGGCAGAAAGACCCAGCCGAAGTTGGCGCACGGCTCGGCGGACCACGCCTCGAGGCTCGAGGTGACGTCGACGCGCACCGTGCCGTCCACTCCCAGCACCACGGCCTCGAGCGGGATGATCGCCTCGCGACCGGCCTGGACGCCGTCGCCCCCGAAGACGTTCCACGAGCTGCGCTCGTCCCACTCCTCCTCCATGCGGTAGATCGCCGCGCCGTCGCCTGGATTCGTCGTCTCGAGCTCGAGCCACGCCGAGGTGATGGCCGCGCCCGGGGGGATCTGGCCGTCCTCGTCGCCGAAGATCTCCTCGAAGCGCAGCAGCGACTGGGCGGCGAGCCCCGAGCCGCTCGGGTCGTCGCCGTCGACGTTGATCTCGGCGGCGCGTGGATTCGTCGTCGCGGGCTCGCTCTCCTGGAGGAACGTGTCGACCGTGCCGGTATAGCCGCCGACTCGCTGCTGGAAGACGAGCAGCCGGCGGTTGCCCGCATCGACGGAGACGTCGAGCTCGACCGCGTCGGACCGGAGCAGCTCGCCGTCGAAGGCGGAGAGCACGAGCGTGTACGTGCCGGAGACCGGGAACGTCACCGTGGTCTCGAGCTCCGTCGAATCCTCGAAGCGCACCGGGGCCGGACCGCCGATCTGGCGCCACGTCGTCACCAGCGGCCCGCCGGGCGCGCCGTCATCCGAGGCGGTGCCGACCAGTCGCGCCGTCGTGCCGGCGAGGAGGAGCCTCCTGTCGGGCCCAGCGCTGACCACGGGACGCTCGTTGTCGGCATCGATCGAAGGGTACGCGTACCGCGTGCACCTGACGTCGGTGGCGTTCGGGTTGTTGCAGCAGTTCGCGAACATCAGCGCCCGCGAGTCCTCGACGTGATTGAACCCGAGCCCGTGGCCGACCTCGTGCGCGACGAGGCGCCGGTAGTTCTCGTCACCGAGGCAGCCGATTCCGTTGTTGAGGACGGCGATCCAGCCGTTGATCGTCAGCCAGGTGGCGCCGTCGAAACGGTGCGTCGAGCCGGGAACCAGCGGGCCGCCGAAACCGAGCACGCCCGAGCAGCCCTGCAGGTCGCCGATGTCGGAGCACGGATCGCTGAAGAGGATGGTGTTCGGGAGCGCGTCCTGACCCCCGCTGCACGACGGCGTGGCGCCGTTGCGCGGGGCGAGCTCGAGGTTGAGGCTCGTGCCCGTGATGCCGTGCCACTTCTCGAGCGCGTCGTTGACGAGCGCGAGGCCGCCACCGGCGATCGAGGGGTCGCCCATCGAATCCGCGAGGATGGTCGCGGTGCCGGCGGAATCGAACGTGCGCCACCGGAAGTTGCGCCCGCTGTCCTCGAAGAACGCGCAGCCCGCCGGCACGGCCGCTCCGCCGCCTCCGAGATCGGTCGCCTCGTCGACCAGCATCGACGGGTCCGCGTGGACTCGCGATGCGTCCCACGCCGCGGCCCCGCGGGCGACCTCGGAGAGGTGCGCCAGGAGGTCGCCCGTGACGCAGGGCATGACGGGCTCGACGGCCTCCCCGTCGGGCCGCGGCATGACGAGCATGTCGCCGCCCGATGCGAGCGGAACGAGGACGGAGACCCCGCCGGCGCCCGCGGACTCGCGCAGCACGCCGTACGAGAGCATGGCGGGCATCCAGCGGCCGTCCTCGCGCTCGAGCAGGAAGAGCAGGTACGCCTCGCCCGGGCGGAACTCGGGCGCGCCGGAGACCAGCCACGCCATGCCGTCGATCTCGCCTCCCGGGCAGTGCACGCTGATCGTGTCACCGATCCACGGCGCGCCGGCCACGGCGACCTCGACGTCGAACTCGGTGTCGGTGAAGAGGAGGCTGCCGCGCGAGTGGCACCCGGAGCCGAGGGCGCGCGCGAGCACCACGGCGTCACTCTGCCGGGCCAGCTCGCCGAGATGACGCGGAGCGACGATGCTCGTCGCCTCGACACGCAGCGTCAGTCCGACAAGCACGGCGCTGACCGCCGCGACGAGCTTCCAGCTCGCGCCTCTTCTCGTCCTCGTCCTCGTCCTCGACTCGGGGCAACGCGATCGACACATCGCCATCATTCCCTCGTGCTCTCGCGGATCGACGGGGCGACTCTCCTCGCCCCACGCCTCCCCTCCCTCACACCAACGGAAACCCGCGCCCGCGAGTTCCGGAGAGTATAGCAGTCGCATCGGCGCCCCGCCAGAACGGTGAATTCACTTCACAGGGCCTCGCGCGCCCCTCATCATCGACTCGGACTATCCCTCACGCATCCGCTCACAGTACGCGCACAGGAGCCCCCGATGCGATCGATCTCGCTCCTTCCCGCGATCCTCGCCGCCGTCGCTCTGGTCGGGTCGCTTCTCGGCTCGTCGATGCGCGCCACCGCGCAGGAGAGGCTCTTTCGCCGCGTCGATGCGAACGCCGATGGCGCCGTCAATCTCTCCGACCCGGTCGCCATCCTCGCGTACCTCTTCCAGGGGGGCGACGCGCCGTCGTGCCTGCAGGCCGCGGACAGCGACGACGATGGCGCCGTCAACCTCACCGACGCCGTCGTGGCGCTGAGCTTTCTCTTCCAGGGCGGGGCGCGCCCGCCAGCGCCGTTCAACGGCTGCGGGGAGGACCGCACTCCGGACACGCTCGGGTGCGAATCGTACGCGCCGTGCACTGAATTCAGCCTCGTCGTCGGGCGCTACTCGACGCTGCGCACCATTGCCGGACGCGGATTCTCGCGCACCAACGACGTCAACGTGTGGGAGCCGCGCTTCGAGGGCGGACCGGCGATCGAGGCGGAGCTCTCGCGGCCGCACCACGCCATGCGCGACGACGCGGGGAACCTCTACATCGCCGACAGGAACGCCCACGCCATCCGCAAGGTCGACGGCGACGGCATCATCACGACAGTCGCGGGCACCAACCGGCCCGGCGACGGCGACGATGCTCCCGGCCCCGGCACCGAGCGCGATTTGAGGATCCCGAACGGGCTCTACACGCTCGGCGACGGCACGGTGTACATCCTCGATCTCGGCAACTCGAAGGTGCGGCGCCTGGCGCCCGACGGCGTGCTCTCGACGCTCTTCGCCGTCGAGGGCGGCATCTCGACCGGTCGCGGACTGTGGGTGAGCGACGACGAGTCCCTCGCGTACGTCGCGTCGGGGAACGTCGTCAAGAAGTGGACGCCCGACGAGGGCGTCACCGATCTCGCCGACGGTTTCGTCTCGCTCGGCTCGCTGGCGGTGTCGCCCGACGGCGACCTCGTGGTCACGGACCGCGGCGGCGACCGTGTCTTCCGCGTCGGCGACGATGGATCGACGACGCCGATCGCCGGCGCGGGGCCGGGCGGCTCGGCGGGAATCGGCACCAGCGCGCCGGCGCTCGAGGTCGAGCTGGACGGCGTCCGCGCGATCGCCTTCGTCGACACCGGCGGGTACCTGCTGGGGACGCACGAGGGCAGCCAGCTCTGGTACGTCGACACCGGCGGCTTCGTGCACCTCTTCCTCGAGGGCCGCAACGACCACACCCACGCCGGCGACGGCGAGCACTTCCGCACCCCCGGTCCGAAGATCAGCGAGGTGCGCGCCATCGCCCTCGACAGCAGGGGCAACGTGCTCATCACGGAGAACGACTTCGGCTACGTGCGCGAGATCGCCCGCCGCTGATATTTCCGTCCCCGTCCCCGTCCCCGTCCCCGTCCCCGTTCCCGTTCCCGGTCCCGTTCCCGGTCCCGTTCCCGTGACGCGTCCAGCGCAGCTCCGTCTTGATTCTCCCCCACCGCCCTGTCATTCTGTGGACCGGAGCGGCCGGACGCCGAGTAACGTTTCGCGCGCCGCACTTCCCGAGAGCCGAGTCACGGAGGGATCGATGCCAGGCAAGTTCCGTTTCTCGTTCGGCCCCTGGAACATTCACGAGGGTGCGGACCCCTTCGGGCCGCCCGTGCGGGATTCCTTCAGCTTCGACGAGAAGCTCGCCTTTTACGGCAAGCTCGGCTTCGAGGGCGTGCAGTTCCATGACGACGACGCGGTGCCCGATCTCGATGACCTGTCGCATCGCGAGGTGATGCACCGCGCGCGCGAAGTGAAGAAGAAGCTCGATGACCACGGGCTGGTCGCCGAGTTCGTGGCGCCGAGGCTGTGGGAGGACGCGCGAACGATCGACGGCGGCTACACGTCGAACAACGCGCGCGAGCGCCGCTACGCGATCGATCGGTCGCTGCTGGCGGCCGACATCGGACGGGCTCTCGGTACCGACAAGATGGTCCTCTGGCTGGCGCGCGAGGGCACCTACATCCGCGAGGCCAAGAACCCGGTGCAGGCGATCGAGCGCATCGTCGAGGCCATCAACCAGATCCTCGCGCACGACAAGCGCATCAAGATCCTCATCGAGCCGAAGCCGAACGAGCCGATGGACCAGTCGTACGTGCCGACCATCGGCGCGGCCGTGGCGACCGGATACCTCACCGACGACCCGAAGCGAGTCGGCGCGCTGCTCGAGTCGGCGCACGCCATCCTCGCCGGGCTCGATCCCGCCGACGAGATGGCCTTCGCGCTGGCGCACGGCAAGCTGTGGAGCGTCCACCTGAACGACCAGAACGGGCTCAAGTACGACCAGGACAAGTCATTCGGGTCCGCGAACCTGCGCTCGGCCTTCAACCAGGTGCGCGTCCTCGACGACAGCGGCTACGGCCGCAAGGGCGAGTTCGTCGGTCTCGACGTCAAGGCGATGCGAACCCAGAAGCGCGACGCCTCGTTCAAGCACCTGCAGAACAGCATCGAGATCTTCCACCATCTCCTCGAAAAGGTGCGCACCCTCGACCGCAAGGCCGAGAAGCAGCTCGTCCAGGCCCGCGACTACGAGGGCCTCGACGCGCACATCCTGAGACATCTCCTCGGCACCTCGAGCCGACCGAGCCGAGCGCGACGAAAGACGGCGACAAGTCGGCGTTGAGACTTCGTCCTCGTCCTCGTCCTCGACCTCGTCCTCGACCTCGTCCTCGAAGCAGATCGACAGACGTCTGTCTCGGACCTCCGTCTCCGACATCGGAATCGGTCATCGGTCTCGGAATCGGGGTCGGAGTCGGGGTCGGGATCGGTATCGGACGTCTGTCTCGGTGTCGGACTCGGTCTCGGACTCCGACCGCTCGGTCCCCACGTCGGACACGAGGATGACGTCGACGGCTTTCGGGCACGGGCACGGGCACGGGAACGGGCACGGGAACGGGTACGGGTACGGGTACGGGTACGACCACGGGAAAGATTCCCCGGCGCCCCGGTCTTGTGAGCGCCCGCGCGTCTCCCGTACAATCTAGGCGATTCGTCTCGTCGCGTTGTTTCACGGGTCTTCACCAGCACGGCTGGAGCACAGCATGGAATCACCATCGATCTCTCGGCGGACATCCACACTCGTCGCTGCTCTCCTCGCGTTCGTCAGCATGTCGGCGGGCGCGGCGAGGCTTTCGGCGGACGACGGGTTCAAGGCGATCTTCAACGGGCGCGATCTCTCGAGCTGGGATGGTGACCCGAAGTTCTGGCGTGTCGAGGAGGGGGCGATCACGGGGCAGACCACGCCGGAGAACCCCACCAGGGGGAACACGTTCATCATCTGGCGCGGCGGCGAGCTCGACGACTTCGAGCTGCGCTTCGAGTACCGCATCATCGGCGGCAACAGCGGCGTGCAGTATCGCAGCTTCACCAACGAGGAGGAGTGGGGCAAGTGGGTCGTCGGCGGCTATCAGGCCGACATCGACTCCGGCGACCGGTACTCCGGCATCTGCTACGGCGAACGTTTCCGCGGCATCCTCGCCGGGCGCGGCCAATCGACGGTGATCCAGGACAACCACAAGCCGAAGGTGGTGGGCAGCGTCGGCGATTCGGCGGAGCTGCAGTCGCACATCAAGAAAGAAGACTGGAACGACTACCGCGTCGTGGCGCGGGGCTACCACTCGATGCACTGGATCAACGACCGCCTGATGGCCGACGTCATCGACGAGGACAAGGAGATGCGACGGCGCTCGGGCATCCTCGCCTTCCAGCTCCACGCCGGCCCGCCGATGAAGGTGCAGTTCCGCAACATCCGGCTGAAGCGCCTGCCGATGAACGACGTCAAGAAGGTCGTCCTGGTGGCGGGCGCCCGCAGCCACGGCTACGGCGCGCACGAGCACAACGCCGGCCAGCTCCTCCTGAAGAAATCGCTCGATGAGGGACACCCCGGGATCCACGCGGCCGTCTACCGCGACGGCTGGCCGTATCCGCTCGACGGCGGCCGGCGCGAGTCGAAGGTCTCCGATCCGACCGCGTTCGACAACGCCGACGCCATCGTCCTCTACATGGACGGCGGCGGCGGCCATCCGGTGAACTGGGACCTCGATTCCATCGACCGCCTGATGAAGAAGGGCGTCGGCCTCGCCTGCATCCACTATGGGGTCGAGGTGCCGAAGGGACGCCCGGGCGACTTCTTCCTCGACTGGATCGGCGGCTACTTCGAGACCCACCGGTCGGTGAACCCGCACTGGACGATCAAGAATCCGGTGCTCGCGAAGAACCACCCGATCACCCGCGGCGTCAAGCCCTTCGAGATCAACGACGAGTGGTACTTCTTCATGCGCTTCCGCGACGGCATGAAGGGCGTCACGCCGATCCTCGGCGCGGTGGCGCCGCCCGAGACCATGAGTCGCCCGGACGGCGCGCACAGCGGCAACCCGCTGGTGCGCGAGAGCGTCAAGCGCGGTGACGTGCAGACGGTCGCCTGGGCCGCGACGCGGCCGGATGGAGGTCGCGGCTTCGGCTTCACAGGCGGTCACGTGCACTGGAACTGGGGGAACGACGACTTCCGCAAGCTCGTCCTCAACGCCATCGCGTGGGTCGCCGACGCGGAGGTCCCTGCGAACGGCGTCGAGTCGACGACGCCGACGCGCGAGGACCTCGAGGCGAACCAGGACTACCCGAAGAAGCGCGACAGGTCGTGAGGTCCGCCATGAACGAGACCAACGGTTCCCGCGATATTCCCCGGAGGACGTTCCTGCACGTCACGGGCGCGACGATCGCGGCGTCCTTCGCCGTCCCGGCCGCCGGGCTCGGCGCTCGCGCCGCCCGGGCCGACGATGAGCCCTCACGCAAGCGGCCACGCGAGAATCGCGGCCGCATCTTCAAGTCGATCAAGTTCGGCATGTTTCGCGAGAAGCTCCCCTACGAGGAGAAGCTGCGACTGCTGAAGGAGATGGGCTACGACGGCGTCGAACTCAACAGCCCCGGCGGCGAGGACAAGAAGAAGGCGCTCGAGGCGAGCCGCAAGCTCGACTTCCCCCTCCACGGCGTCGTCGACTCGATCCACTGGGGGACCCGGCTCTCCGATCCGAGCGCCGAGGTGCGCGCGAAGGCGGTCGCGGGGCTGCGGACGGCGATCGAGGAGTGCCACTTCGTCGGCGGCACCGCGGTGCTGCTCGTCCCCGGCGCGGTGCGGAACCCGGAGACCGAGAACCAGGAGCAGGTCTGGGAGCGCTCGATCGCCGGCATCCGCGAGGTGCTGCCCCTGGCGGCGCGGCTCGGGATCCACATCCTCATCGAGAACGTCTGGAACGGCTTCTGTTACATCCACGACGGCCCCTCGAATCAGACCGCCGACACGCTGGCGGCGTACATCGACGCCATCGACAGCCCGTGGGTCGGCGTCTACTTCGACATCGGCAACCACCAGAAGTACGGCAGCCCGCCCGACTGGATCCGCACCCTCGGCCGCCGCATCGTCAAGCTGGACGTCAAGGACTGGGGAAAGGAGGGCGGCTTCGTCCACGACCTCGGCGCCGGCGACGTCGACTGGCTGGCGGTGCGCCGGGCGCTGCGAGACATCCGCTTCAGCGGCTGGGCGACCGCCGAGATCGCCGGCGGCGACCGCGAGCGCATCGCGAGGGTGGCGCGGCAGATGGACGAGGTGCTCGACTTGTGAGCCGGGTCGAAATCCGAGCCAGCGAGGAAAATCGCGCGGTCCAGAAAGGAGGGCGGCCGCGGGCTTTCGCCCGCGGCCGGGTGATAGGGTCTCTTAAGGAGGGTTGGGTTGGGTTTTGGGTCTCACCCCTCTAAGTGCACACCACGTGCCAAACCTCGGGACGCTTTCGAGACGTCGTAAGTCCTTATTTTTTGGTCGCTGATCCACACTCCAGCCGGTGAGGTCCTGTACAGTGTCAGGGAATCGGACACCCGGGTGTGTGCCCTGCCTCCTGGTCGTGCTCCTGGCGACGTCCGCTGCCCCCGATGAGGGCGAGGGGCAGGGCGAGCTCGCCGGCACGGCCCCGCTGACTCTCGAGGGCGACATCGCCTCGCGGCTCGTCGCCGGCGTCGACCGCTTCCTCCTGCGCCAGCTCGAGCGCTCCATCGAGCGGCGGGGACGCCACTGGAAGCGCGACCGCTCGTCCCACGAGGCCTACGCGGCGTCGATCGCCCCGAACCGAGCCCGGCTGCGGCGCATCCTCGGCGTGCGCGACCCGCGGGTGCCGTACGCGGCCCCGGAGCTCATCGTGCCGGCGTCCGGGCTGCCCCGGACCGAGGGCGGGTCGGTCCGCCCGCGAACCTCGATGCTCGGCGTGGTCGGATCCGGCGAGCATTTCGTGGCGTACGCCGTCCGCTGGCCGGTGATCCGCGACGTCACCGCCGAGGGGCTGCTCCTGGTGCCCGACCGGTTGCTCGTGCGCCAGACGCGATCGGACCCGGGGGTCCGGCGGCTCGGAGCGATCGCCGACGTCGTCGCCCTGCCCGACGCCGGCCAGACGCCCGAGATGATCGCGGGACTCGTCGAGGGCGTGCCGCCGGAGTCGCAGTACGCCCGGCGTCTCGCCGAGATCGGCTGCCGCGTGCTCATCCCGACGCTGATCGATCGCCGCATCACCCACCGGAAGATCCCCAACCGCGAGTTCCTCTACCGCTCGGCGTTCGAGCTCGGCCGCCACCTGATCGGCTACGAGGCGCAGAAAGTGCTCGCCGGGGTCGACTGGTTCGCGCGCGAGGCCGGCGACGACGACCCGCGAATCGGCGTCATCGGGTGGGGAGAGGGCGGTCTCCTCGCACTCCACGCCGGCGCGCTCGACGAGCGCATCGACGTCACCTGCGTCAGCGGTCACTTCGACTCGCGACAGGAGATTTGGCGCGAGCCGCTCGATCGCAACGTCTTCGGACTGCTCGACGAGTTCGGCGACGCGGAGATCGCCAGCCTCATCGCGCCGCGGGCGCTCGTCGTCGAGGCGGCGCGGGCCCCCGACGTCGTCGTGCCGCCCGGGACCGGCGCGGCGCCGGCTCGCACCGTCACGCCCGAGATCGATTCGGTCCGGCGCGAGGTCGCCCGCGCCCGCGAGCTCACCGCCGGGCTCGAGCCCGCACCGCGACTGGAGCTCATCATCTCGGGCGACACCGGCTCCGGACCCTTCGGAACCGACGCCGCGCTCGAGACGTTCCTCGATGCGCTCGGGCGGGGATCCCCCGCCGTCCGCGAGGCTCTCCGCAAGACCGCGTCGTCGACGCCCCCGCGCCACCTGCGGGCCGACTTCGATCCGGGGCCGCGCCACGCCCGGCAGATGCACGAGCTCGACCGGCACAACCAGCAGGTCCTGCGCGACAGCGCCTCGGTGCGCGCCGAGTTTTTCAAGCGGCTCGACACCAGCTCGCTCGAGCGCTACGCGGAGACCATCGAGTGGTACCGCGACTACTTCCGTGACGAGGTGATCGGGCGGTTCGATCTCGAGCTCTCCCCCGCGAATCCGCGATCACGGAGGATCTACGACGACCGGGGATTCATCGGGTACGAGGTCGTGCTCGACGTCTTCGAGGACGTCATCGCGTACGGCATCCTGCTCGTGCCACGCGGGATCGCCGATGGCGAGCGCCGCCCGGTCGTCGTGTGCCAGCACGGGCTCGAGGGGCGACCTCAGGACGTCGCCGACCCGTCGCGCGACCACCCCGCGTACCACCAGTACGCGGCGAAGCTGGCGAGACGCGGGTTCGTGACCTTTTCGCCCCAGAACCTCTACATCTTCGGTGACCGCTTCCGCACCCTGCAACGCAAGGCGAACCCGATCAAGAAGACGCTCTTCTCGGTGATGGTCCCGCAGCACCACCAGATCACCGACTGGCTCGCGGGGCTTCCGTTCGTCGATCCGGAGCGCATCGGGTTCTACGGGCTGTCCTACGGCGGCAAGTCGGCGATGCGCATCCCGCCGCTGGTCGATCGCTACTGCCTGTCGATCTGCTCGGCCGACTTCAACGAGTGGGTCGACAAGAACGCCTCGACGCATCACGGCTACAGCTACGTCTGGACGGGCGAGTACGAGATCTTCGAGTTCGACCTCGGCAGCACGTTCAACTACGCCGAGATGGCGGCGCTCATCTGCCCGCGACCGTTCATGGTCGAGCGCGGCCACTTCGACGGCGTCGCCAGCGACGAGACGGTGGCGTGGGAGTTCGCCAGAGTGCGCCGCCTCTACGCAGCGAAGCTCGGCATCGGCGACCGCTGCGAGATCGAGTGGTTCGTCGGCCCGCACACCATCAACGGCCGCGGCACCTTCGAGTTCCTCGAGCGGCATCTGGCGTGGCCACGCGAGGATCGTTGACAGCCGTGCCCGATCAACCGAATTTGATTTCAGGAAAATAGGCCTCGCGCCACGAGCCCGTCGCGGGTAGACTCCCCGTGCCTCGAGGCGTTGCCGGTCCGAAGCGGCACGCCGACGACTGGAAGACGAGCGATGCGCATCGCGACCCCCGAACCGGCCAGCAGCGTCCTCCACGAGGACGTCAGCTGGGAGGAGTTCGAGCGGATACTCGCCGAGTTCGGCGACCGCCCGGCCCTCAGCGTGACCTACGACCGCGGTCGACTGGAGATCGTGTCGCCGTCGCCAGACCACGAAGTGACGAACCGCCTGCTCGCCCAGCTCGTCGAGACGATCTGCGACGCGCGGCGCGTCCATTACCGCTGTTTCGGCTCGATGACGGTGCGCCGCTCCGATCTTCTCCGCGCCGTCGAACCGGACACGTGCTACTTCATCCAGAGCCTCGCCCGGGTGCCGGTCGACCGGCCCTTCGACTTCACGGTCGACCCCCCGCCCGATCTTGTCGTCGAGGTCGACATCACGAGACGCTCGATCGAGCGGTTCCCGATCTACGCCGCGCTCGGCGTTCCCGAGGTCTGGCAGTTCCGCGACGACCGCATCAGGGCGTACGGACTGCTGGAGGGTCGGTACGAGCCGCGCGAGCACAGCCTGGCGTTCCCGTGGCTGCGCGTCGAGGAGCTCTCGCGGTTCGTCGCCGATCGCGGCCAGCGCAGCGATCTCGAGATCCGGGACGCCCTCCGCGCCTGGGTGCGCGCCAGCGCGGACCCGGATCGCTGATCGACTCGCGGTCGTCTACCCCCCGCTCACCGCCGGCACGAAGGTCACCTCGCTCTGCTCCCCCACTGGCTGCAGCAGGCCGCGGGTCGCGATGACGCTGTCGACGGCCACCGCCAGGCCCGGCCGCAGCTCGTCGTCCTCGAGGACGCGGTCGCGGATGCCGGGGTGCTCCTTCTCGAGGGCGTCGATCACCTCGCCGATGGTGGCGCCGGCGACGGTGATCTCGCGAGCGCCGCCCGTGAGCTTCCTGAGCTGCGGTGGGATGCGGACGAGGGCCACGGATCGAGCTCGCTCCTGTCGCGCTCCTCGCGCTACTCGTCCTCGGGCGGCGTGCCCGCAGCGGTGAGCACGGCCCGGAGGACGCGCGCCGGATTCATCGGCAGGTCGCGGAGGCGCACGCCGATGGCGCGGTAGATGGCGTTGGCGATGGCGGCGGGCGGAGGCACGATCGGCACCTCGCCGACGCCGCGCACGCCGAAGGGATGGCCGGGGTTCGGCACCTCGACGATGATCGCGTCGATCATCGGCAGGTCGAGGGACGTCGGCATGCGGTAGTCGAGGAAGCTGGCGTTCGTCATCCGCCCCTCCGCGCTCCAGCGATACTCCTCGTTGATCGCCCAGCCGATCCCCTGCGTCACGCCGCCCTGGATCTGACCCTCGACATAGGCGGGGTGGATCGCCTTGCCGGCGTCCTGGACCGCGGTGTAACGGAGGATGGTCACCTTGCCGGTCTCCGGGTCGACCTCGAGATCGACCATGTGCGTGCCGAAGCCGCCGCCGACCGACGGGTCCGCGTTCACCGAGCCCTGCGCGACGACCGGTCCGCCGGTCTTGCCGAGCTTGCCGGCGAGCTCCTTGAACTCGATCGACTTGCTGCCGTCGCGGAGCCGGTACGTGCTCCCCTCGACCTCGACGTCGTCGGGCGAGGCCTTCCAGAGCATCGCGGCGCGTTCCGCCATCTTCTTCTTGGTCTCCTTGCCGGCCTCGATCACCGCCAGCCCCGACGCGAACGTGACGCGGCTGCCGCCGGTGACGTCGTTGTAGCCGACCGAATCGGTGTCGACGACCTGCGGCCGCACGTCCTCGGCGTCGACGCCGATCACCTCGGCGAGCTGCATGGCGAGCGACGCGCGCGTGCCGCCGATGTCGGTCGAGCCCTCGACCAGGTTGACGGTGCCGTCGGAGTTGACGGTGACGGTGACGCTCGACTTGAGGCCGCAGTTGAACCAGTACCCCGACGCGACGCCACGGCCGCGGTACGGGCCCTCGAGCCTGGTCGCGGCGTGCTCCGAGCGTCGCGCCGCCTCGACGGTCTCCTCGAAGCCGATGCGCGGAAAGACCAGCCCGTCGGCGCGGCGCGTCCCCTCGCGGGCGGCGTTCTTCGTGCGGATGTCGAGCGGATCGAGCCCCGCCCACTCGGCGATCTCGTCGATCAGCGTCTCGGAGGCCATCGCCGCGTTGGTCGCGCAGGGCGCGCGGTACGCCGCCGTCTTCGGCTTGTTGACGACGACGTCGTAGCCGTCGATGTGGATGTTCTCGATGTCGTACGGCGCGAAGACCGTCAGCATGCCGCAGACGAACGGCGAGCCGGGAAACGCGCCGGCCTCGTACGCCATGTCGGCGCTCGCCACGACGAAGCGGCCGTCCTTCGTGGCGCCGATCTTGACCCGGATCGAGGAGCCGGGCGTCGGCCCGGTGCCCTCGAAGACCTCGGCGCGGTCCATGGTCATCTTCACCGGCCGGCCGGTCTTCCTCGACAGCAGCGCGGCGACCGGCTCGAGGTAGATGGGAATCTTGCCGCCGAACCCGCCGCCGATCTCGAGCGGCACGACCTTGACGCGCGACACCGCGAGGCCGACCACCTCCGCGACCTGCTCGCGCACCGTGAACGCACCCTGCGTGCTGCACCAGATGGTCAGGTGGCCATCGGCGTTCCAGAGCGCGGTGGCGTTGTGCGGCTCGATGTAGCCCTGGTGGACCATCACCGCGTTGAACTCGCCCTCGAAGATGCGGTCGGCCGCGCCGAAGCCCTTCTCGACGTCGCCCTTCTCGAAGCAGACGTGCTTCGCGACGTTGCTCGGCTTCTTGGCCGTCTCGCCGAGGTCGTCGGTGAACAGGTCGTCGTGGAGGAGGGGCGCCGACGGCTCCATGGCCGCGCGGACGTCGATGGCGGGCTCGAGCGGCTCGTACTCGACCTTGATCAGCCGCGCCGCTTCCTCGGCGACGTGCGCATCGACGGCCGCGACCGCGGCGACCGCGTGCCCGCGATAGAGCGCCTTCCCCTCGGCGATGAGGTTGTTGCGCAGGTGCAGCGCGTTCATCGGCCCCTCGCCGAGATCGACCATCTTCGCCTTCGGGCGCGGCATGTCGGCCGAGGTGATCACGGCCTTGACGCCGGGAAGCTCGAGCGCGCGGGACGGATCGATCGACTTGATGCGCGCGTGGGCGTGCGGGCTGCGAACCACCTTGCCGTGGAGCGCGCCGGCGATCTTGAAGTCGGCGCCGTAGATCGCGCGTCCCGTGACCTTGTCGACGCCGTCGTGACGGATCGGCCGCGTGCCGATGACGCGGTACTGCTTCGGCTGTTCTTTCGTCGTCGTCATGCCGTCTCCTCCGCGTTTCCGTTCGTCGAGTCGAGCACGGCGCGGATGATCTTGTCGTAGCCGGTGCAGCGGCAGAGGTTGCCGGCGAGGTAGAGCCTCGCGTCGGCCTCGGTCGGCCGCGGCTTCTCGTCGAGAAGCGCCTTCGCGGCGACGATGAAGCCGGGCGTGCAGACGCCGCACTGGAGCGCCGCGTGTTCCAGGAAGCGCTGCTGGATCGTGTGCAGCCCGCCGGCGGGCGCGATCCCCTCGACGGTGGTGACCGCCGCGCCGTCGATCTCCGGCGCCAGGACGATGCAGGAGTTCACCAGCCGTCCGTCGAGGATGACGTTGCACGCGCCGCAGTTGCCGTTGTTGCAGCCCTCCTTCGATCCGGTGAGGCCGAGCTCGTCGCGCAGCGCCTCGAGCAGGCTCGGGCGCGGCTCGCAGAGGAACTCGACCGGCTCGCCGTTGATCGTCGCCCTGACGTGAACCTTCATGCGTCTCTCATTCGGGTGTGCTCGGATGGCTTCGATTCGATGCTTCAACGGGTCCCGTTTCCGGCGGCGCGGGCACGCTCGAGGGCGACCTCGAGCGTCCGCCGCGTCAGCACGCCGGCGAGGTGGCGGCGCTGCCAGATCTCTCCGCGCATGTCGCGGATCGGCCTCGCGGCCTTTCTCGCGGCCTCGGCGACCTCCGCGAACGCCTCCGCGGTGGCCTTCCGCCCGGCGAGCGCGTCGGTCGCGTTCGCGAGCGCCAGCGGCGTCGGCGCGACCGCGGCGAGCCCGACGCGCGCGGAGCGGATGGTCTCGCCGTCGTCCTCGAGCTCGATGAACGAACCGGCGCCGGCGACCGCGATGTCCATCTCGTTGCGGGGGATGAAGCGCTCGTAGCGCGATCCGCTCCGACCGCCGCTGCGCGGGAGCCGGATCGACACCAGCAGCTCGCCGCGCTCGAGGACCGTCTTCCCCGGCCCGACGCAGAACTTCTCGACGGGTACCTCCCGCTCGCCCGACGGCCCGGCGATGCGACACGTGCCGCCGTGAGCGATCAGGGGCGGCACGCCATCCGCCGCCGGCGAGGCGTTGCAGAGGTTGCCGCCGAGACTGGCGCGGTTCTGGATCTGGATGCCGCCGATCAGCGACGCGGCGTCGAACACCGCGGGGTAGGCGCGCGCGATCTGCTCGTCCTCGTAGATCCGGCAGCACGGCACGGCGGCGCCGATGACGAGTCCGTCGCCGTCGAGCCGCAGCTCGGTGAGCTCGGGCACGCGCTTGACGTCGACGATGACGTCCGCGTCGCTCCGATACTCGCGAAGCTGCACGATGAGGTCCGTGCCGCCGGCGAGCGGACGCGCACGCGGCCCGGCCTTCGCCAGGATCTCGACCGCCTCGGCGAGAGAGGCGGGCGCATGGTATTCAATCTGCCGCACGCGGAATTCCTCTGCTGGGCGCTAAACTCCGCACTTATAGCACACGGAAGGGCGAAGCTCCAGGGTCGCCGTGCGACGAGGACTCATGAGGAAGGCGTCCTTCAGGTCTGTTTCTGCCAACGACCTAGCAGGAACGCAGGAAGAAGAAGGAAGCAAGGAAGGCCTATATAGCCCGACACGATTCCGAGAGGGCGTCTGGCCGGCGCTTCTCCGCCCTGGCTTTGTCGCTCGGCCTCGACGATACTCTCCGCTGTATCGCCTCGGCCTCGCTTCGCGCCAGGACGAAGAATCGCTCGGCCAGCCACACCACTCAGAATCGCGTCGCGCTATTTGGTCGACGGCTCGAGCGAAGCTCACGAGGATCAGTCCCCTCAGCCCTTCCGTTTCCTGCCTTCCTGAGTTTCCTGATTTCCTCATGAATCGTCTGACAGAAAGCTCCCGGAGTCCACTCTCGCTGCCCGGGCCTCGAACTGCCCGAAGGGCGATTCCCCCGCGTTCCTCATCGATAGTCCGGCAGGCCGTCGATCACCTCCGCCAGGCGCGGGAAGCGGGAGTCCTTCTCCGAGATGATCGGCTCGTCGATCGGCCATTCGATGGCGAGGTCCGGGTCGTTCCAGATGACGCCGAACTCGTCGGCCGGGTCGTAGAGCGCCGTGCACTTGTACTCGACCTGCGCGGTCTCGCTCGTGACGCAGAAGCCGTGCGCGAACCCGGGCGGGATGTAGAGCTGGCGCAGGTTCTCCGCCGACAGCTCGACGCCGATCCATTCGCGGAAGGTCGGCGAGCGGCGCCGGAGATCGACCGCCACGTCCCAGATGCTGCCCTCGATCGCCCGCACCAGCTTCCCCTGTGGGTGGTGGAGCTGACCGTGCAGGCCACGCAGCGTGCCACCGACCGACTTCGAGTGGTTGTCCTGCACGAACGTCTCGGGGATGCCGCCCTCGCGGAACTTCGCGGCGTGGTAGACCTCGAGAAAGAAGCCCCGGCGATCGCGGTGCACCGTCGGCTCGACGACGATCACGCCCGGAATGCGGGTGGTCTCAAACCGCACGGGGACCCGCTCCCTCGTCGAGAAGCCGCAGCAGGTACTGGCCGTAGGAGCTGTTCCTGAGAGTCTCGCCGAGCTCCCGCAGCCGCGCGCGGTCGATGAAACCCATGCGGAAGGCGATCTCCTCGATGCACGCCACGCGCAGCCCCTGCCGCGCCTCGATCGCCTGGATGAAGTTCGCCGCCTGGAGGAGCGACTCCTGCGTGCCGGTGTCGAGCCAGGCGATGCCGCGGCCGAGGATCTCCACCTGGAGACGCCCGCGCTCGAGATACGCGCTGTTGACGTCGGTGATCTCGAGCTCGCCCCGCGCCGACGGCTTGAGGCCGGCGGCGATGTCGAGCACGTCGTTGTCGTAGAAGTAGAGCCCGGTGACCGCGTAGGAGGAACAGGGCTTCTTCGGCTTCTCCTCGAGGCCGATGGCGTTGCCCTCCGCGTCGAACTCGACGACGCCGTATCGCTCGGGGTCCTTGACGCGGTAGCCGAAGACGGTCGCGCCCTCTTTCCGCGCCGCGGCGCGCTTGAGGCTGTCGATGAAGCCGTGACCGTAGAAGATATTGTCACCGAGCGCCAGCGCGACGCGATCGTCACCGACGAACTCGCGCCCGATGATGAACGCCTGCGCCAGTCCCTCGGGCCGTTCCTGGACGGCGTACTCGATCTTCAGCCCGACGAGGGACCCGTCGTCCAGCAGGCGCCGGTACGACTCGAGGTCCTCGGGCGTCGTGATGAGCAGGATCTCGCGGATCCCGGAGAGCATCAGCGACGACAGCGGGTAGTAGACCATCGGCTTGTCGTAGACGGGCACGAGCTGCTTGCTGATGCCGCGCGTGATCGGGTGGAGCCGGGTCCCCGAGCCGCCCGCGAGAAGAATGCCCTTGAGTACGTCGCCGGTCGCGCCCATGCGCTCAGTCCTTCGTTCCCGCGCCGAGGCCGAGTCGCTGGCGGTCATAGCTGCCGCGCTGCACCTCGCTGCACCACTCGCGATTGTCGACGTACCAGCGAACCGTCAGCGCGAGCCCGTCATCGAAGGCGTGTCGCGCCTTCCAGCCGAGCTCCGTGCGAATCAGCGTCGAGTCGATCGCGTAGCGCCGATCGTGACCCGGCCGGTCGGGCACGAACTTCTTCAGGTCGGCGTAGCTCGAGATGCCCTTGCCGGCGAGCGCCGGGTTCTCCGCTGCCGGAACGATCTCCTCGAGCCGCGCGCAGATCGCGTCGACGATCTCGAGGTTGGTGCGCTCGTTCCCGCCGCCGATGTTGTAGCTCGCCCCCGGCTTCCCCTTCCGGATCACCGTCAGGATCCCGGCGCAGTGGTCCTCGACGTAGAGCCAGTCGCGCACGTTGCCGCCGTCGCCGTAGATCGGCAGCTCCCGGCCATCGAGCGCGTTGAGGATCATCAGAGGGATGAGCTTCTCCGGGAACTGGTACGGCCCGTAGTTGTTCGAGCAGTTGGTTATCAGCACCGGGAGCCCGTACGTCCGCTGATACGCGCGCGCGATATGGTCGGCCGCGGCCTTCGACGCGGAATAGGGCGAGTTCGGGTCGTAGGGCGTCGTCTCGGTGAAGAGACCCGTCTCGCCGAGCGCTCCGAAGACCTCGTCGGTGGAGACCTGGATGAAGCGGAACCGCTCGCGCTTCTTCGCGGGAGCGTCGGCCAGGTGCCGGCGCGCCGCGTCGAGGAGCTCGAACGCGCCGACGATGTTCGACTCGATGAAGGCGCGGGGCCCGTCAATCGAGCGGTCGACATGCGACTCGGCCGCAAAGTTGACGACGACGGCGGGATCGTGATCCGAGAAGATGCGCTCGACCGCGGCCGCGTCGGCGATATCGGCCCGCTCGAACCGGTACCGCTCGTTGCTCTCGCAGTCGCGCAGGCTGGCGAGGTTCCCGGCGTACGTCAGCTTGTCGACGACGACCACCCGGAAGTCGGTTTCCGCCAGCGCCAGGCGAACGAAGTTGCAGCCGATGAACCCGGCCCCGCCGGTGACGAGAAGTGTGTCGGTTGTGGCGCCCATGGAGTGTCTTCGCGGCCTCGCCTTCGTTCCCGGTCCCGTTCCCGTTCCCGGTCCCGGTCCCGTTCCGGGTTCCTTTCGGACTTTCGGGCACGGGAGGAGGGTACCTGGAGAATTAAACCACGGTTTTCACGCCGGAACCAGACCCGTGACAGCCGACCAACCGAAGAAGAGAAGAAGCATCTCTGTGCACTGACGCTGCGTCCGCGGTGAAGGGACGTTGATCGAGTTCGGCCGTCGGCGGTAGACTGCTGGTTCCGAAAAAGTCGTCACCAGCAGGAGAGGCAGGGTTGAAGAACACGCACTGGATTCTGGCGTTTGCGTTCCTCGCGCTGGCAGTCGGCGTCGGCGCGCAGGATCGGCCCGACGTCGTCCTCGCCGATTTCGAGGCGGCGGACTACGGCGAGTGGTCCGCGACGGGTGAGGCCTTCGGAACCGGCCCCGCCACCGGCACGCTCGATCGCCAGATGCAGGTGGTCGGCTACCGGGGCGAGCGGCTCGTCAACAGCTTCCTGCGGGGCGATGGCACGCGCGGGACGCTCACCTCGCCGTACTTCGACATCAACCGCAAGTACATCACGTTTCTGATCGGCGGCGGCAATCACCCCCACAAGGCCTGCCTGAACCTCCTCGTCGACGGCGAGGTCGTCCGCACCGCGACGGGGCGCAACGACGAGCACCTCGAGCTCGGATTCTGGGATGTGAGCGCGCTGCAGGGGAAACCGGCCCGGCTGCAGATCGTCGATCAGGTGACCGGTGACTGGGGCCATATCAACGTCGACCACATCGTGCTCACCGACAAGAAACCCGATATCCCCGTCGAGCGCGACCGACTGCTCGAGCGGGCCAACAGGGCGGTCGCGGATGCAGCCGGGAGAGCCGCAACCGACCCCCGCCGTCCCGCGTACCACTTCCTGCCCGCGGCGCAGTGGATGAACGACCCCAACGGGACGATCTTCCACGACGGCTACTACCACGTCTTCTTCCAGCACAACCCCTACGGCGACCGCTGGGGGAACATGCACTGGGGACACGCCCGGTCCAGGGATCTGGTCCACTGGGAGAGGCTGCCGATCGCGCTGTGGCCGTCGAAGGGGCGCGGCGAGGACCACGTCTTCTCGGGCTGCGCGTGGAAGAGCGGCGCCGGCGACGTGCTCCTCTTCTACACCAGCGTCGGGTCGGGACGCCCGAACGAGCAGTGGGCGGCCGTGCCGCTGGCGGCCGACCTCCTCGAGTGGCGCAAGCACCCGAAGAATCCGCTGATCACGACGAAGCGGGCCGACGGGCCCGATTTCGGAGCCGGGATGCGCGATCCGTTCATCTTCGAGGCCGGCGGCAAGACGTTGATGGTCGTCGGCGCGGATACCGAGGACGAGGCCGTGGTGCCGGTCTACGAGGCCGCCGACGAGACGCTCGGCGCCTGGAAGTACCGCGGCATCCTCTGGCGCACGCCGAAGACCGTGATGAAGTTCCCCGAGTGCCCGAACTTCTTCCCCCTCGGCGAGAAGTTCATTCTCCTGACATCGCCGTACCGCCCCGTGGAGTACCGCGTCGGGACGCTCGATCTCGACTCGTTCCGCTTCTCGGCCGAGACCGAGGGCCGCCTCGACCACAGCCAGCAGTACTACGCCACCAACATCGCCTTCGACGACGCCGAGCGCTGCGTGCTCTTCGGCTGGATCCGGGGATTCCCGTCCGGCCACGGCTGGAACGGGTGCCTGGCGCTGCCGAGGGTGCTGACGCTCGGAGACGACGGACATCCGCGCCAGACGCCGGTCCCGGAGCTGCAGAAGCTGCGCGAGAACCACCGGCGCCTCGAGGCGGTGCCCCTGAAGAGCGGCACGACCCGCGTCGAGGGCGTCAAGGGGGACACCGTCGAGCTGCTCGCCTCGTTCGATCCCGGCACGGCGAGCCGAGTCGGCCTCCGGGTGCGATGCTCGCCCGATGGCAGCGCCGCCAAGGAGATCGCCTTCGACCGGATGACGATCACCGCGGCCGGCGAGGCCTTCCCCTTCAAGCTCGGTCCGGACGAGGACACCCTGACGCTGCACGTCTTCGTCGACCGCTCGGTCCTCGAGGTCTTCATCAACGAGCGGGCCTGCGTCACGCGCGTGCTCGATTCCGACCCGGCCCACCTCGGCGTCGAGGTCTTCGCCACCGGAGGCGAGGCCACCCTCCGATCCCTGGACGTGTGGACCATCCGGGGCATCTGGTAGCGCCGCAGTCTCGTACCCGTACCCGTACCCGTACCCGTACCCGTACCCGTTCCCGTTCCCGTTCCCGTTCCCGTTCCCGGTCCCGGTCCCGGTCCCGGTCCCGAACGCCTTTGGGAACATTCACGGGGAGAGGAGGAACGCAGATTCCGCAGATTGCACAGATTACGCAGATTGAGGATCTGCGGCCCCGGTATCGGATCTCGGCA
>JBFFXF010000061.1:0-30519 GCA_041569895.1 Planctomycetota bacterium
AAGGCCTCCATCACCGCCGGCCAGTCGGTGGTCCCGTCGAGCAGCGGTCGGAAGCTCTCGATGGTGAAATCGGTGCCGTGCTTCGAGTACTCCTTGAGGTGGACGTTCTTGATGCGCTTGCCGAGCATCGGAATCCAGTGGTGCGGGAACTGGAACGGCATGATGTTGCCCGTGTCGAAGTGCACCTTGATGCGTTCGCTGCCGAACGAGTCGACGAAGTCGTTGATCTCCGGCGGGCTCATCAGGTAGCCGTTGAAGAAGATGTTCTCGATGTTCACCGACACGCCGTGCTTCTCGGCGAGCGGCACCATGCGGCCGACCGCCTCGCGCGCCCTGCGGTCGACGACGTCGTAGGGCACTTCCTCCGCACCGGGGATCCACGGAATATAGACCGCGCCGGGCACCACGAGGAGGTTCTCGGTGCCGAGCCAGCTCGCCGCGAGCAGCATGCGCTCGCCGAGCTCGCCGGCGCGCTTGCGCTTCGCGGCGTCGTTCGCGGTCAGCGGAAACGGCCAGAAGAGAAACGAGCACAGCCCGCTGATCTCGATGCCGATCTGGCGCGCGAGGTCGCCGATCGCGCGGACGTCCTTCTCGGTCGCCTTCGGCGAGAGGTCATCGCGGAGGTTGTAGTTGAGCTCGACCGCGTCGAAGCCCGCTTCCTTCGCCAGCCGCAGGCACTGCTCGAGCGACATCCGCTGCGGGTAGGGGAAGGCCCACAGGTTGATGGACTTCTTGTTCCGATAGCGCTTCGGCGACCGCTTGAGATCGCCGAACGACGTGCTCGAGGCGGGATCGCCCTCGATACCGGCGACGGCGCCGGACTCCTGCGGGACCTCGTCCGAGGCATGCGCGCCGCTCTGCGCCGCCAGGCATCCCGTCCCGGCAAGGGCGGTGCCCCAGATGGCGCTCCATCGCAGAGCGTCGCGGCGTGACATCAGCGATTCGCGATCATGCGTCGCCTTGAAAAAACTGGCGTCCATTGCGTGCTCCTCGTCGTATCGTCGTCCCCGTTCCCGTTCCCGTTCCCGTGCCCGTGCCCGAAAAGCTGCTCGACGTCGCCGGCGAGACTCTGCGACGCATTCAGGAGGAAATCAGGAAGAAGAAGAACGCAGGAAATAAACAAGAGAGGAGGGACGCCCGAGAACTCGGGCGAAGCTCACGAAACGCAATCCCATCGATTGTTCCGTTTCCTGCCTTCCTGAGTTTCCTTACTTCCTCCTGAACCGTCTTTGCGACCGACCCGCGCACCTCGCCGTCACGGCGGCCCCGCCCGTCTCGCCGCCTCTTCCGGCGTCTCGGTGTTCGGTCGCTGGATTACCAGATAGAGGATCGATCCGAGCACGTGGAGGAAGATGATGAGCAGGATCCAGACGATCTTGTCGTTCGGGTTGCGGTGCTCTCGCCGGACGCAGTCGATCAGCGTGTAGAGCCAGAAGACGAAGGAGGCGATCGATCCCAGGATGGCGAAGATAGCGAATATGAAGACCAAGCCCGACAGGTCGTTCCAGTCGAATCCGACAGTCTCCATGGCGATCGA
Organism: Planctomycetota bacterium; assembly: GCA_041569895.1. Taxonomy (GTDB): domain Bacteria; phylum Planctomycetota; class UBA8108; order UBA8108; family JACQVS01; genus JBFFXF01. The sequence goes on from JBFFXF010000061.1 coordinate 1,538, forward strand.
TCGACGTATCCTGGTGTGAACCCCGGACGGCGCCTCCGCCGTCCCGAGACCCGAGGATCGGTCGGATCCGCGTGGAAGTCAAGCGGAAGGTTCGCCGGCGGGAGGACCGCCGGGCGCGACGACGCGGGTCAGCCGAGGATGAGCGCGCGCGCCCGCTCGTAGAGCTCTGCGAGGCGCTTGCGCGGGAGCTCGTCGCCGCTTTCGGCGAACTCGACCCGGATGCCGTTGAGCGCGTCGACCACCTCGTCGAGCGCCGCCGCCGTGCGGGCGGCCACGCCCTCGAGCTCGTCGGCGCCGCCCACCGACGACTCCGCGTACCGGAGGATCGGGCGCTGGAGAAACGCCCGGCGCGCCAGGTTCTTCCAGCGATTCGGCCGGCCCTCGTCGAGCACCTTGAGGTACTCCTCGACCGGTCCGAAGGCTCGCAGGTACTCGCGGCGCACGCCGCTCTTCGTCGTCGAGGTGGGTGTCGTGGGCGTTGTCATGTCCTCTCTCACTCTGTGACGGTCGACAGTCGGTCGCGAACGAGACGGAGCGCCTCGGCGGCGATCGGCTCGACGGTGTAGCACTCGAGCGCCCGCCGCCGCATGCGGTCGGCGATCTCGCGACGCTCGTCGTCGTGGTCGAGGTAGTGGCGGCACTTCTCCAGGAGGTCGGCGGGGGAGTCGAAGAAGACGATCTCGCGCCCGTCCTCGAAGTAGTCGCTCGCGCGCTCGAAATCCCGCTCCGGGTCGAGCCGATTGACCAGGAAGAAGCCGCCCGCGAGCGCGCCCTCGATCAGGCGCTGATGCATGGTCAGCTCGTTGTGAACGTGGAGCAGGATCCTGCTGCCGCCGTACGCCGCGTTGAGCTCCCGTCCCGGCGCCAGCGTGCCGCCCGCGAAGCGCCCGAGGATCGGGTGATCGCGCCACCCGTTCCCGTAGAGTCGCAGATCGATGTCCGCGCCGGCGAACGGCTCGAGGAAGTGCTGGCGATAGCTCGCCGCGAAGACCGTGATCTTGTACACGATCAGCGTCGCGCGGAGGCGCTCGCGCCACGCCGGGTCGACGCCGGGGTCGATGAGCTCGCGGGCGGCGTTCCAGAAGTCGAGGTCGAACCACTGCCGGGTCCGATCCTCCATCACCCGGCGGTGAATCTCGAGCACGATCGAGCTGGCGAACCGCTCGTAGGGCGTCCGCGGCGCGACGATGGTGCCCTCCTCGAGGGAGCGGAGCGCGCTGTCGGCGTCGCCGAAGTCGATGTGTTTCATGAAGGCGACGTCGGCGCCGAGGCGCACGGCCGTCGGATCGTCGGGGTCGAGCGGGTGGTAGATCTCGGGGTCCGACGGCGCCACGAGGATCGCGGTCTGGTCCGGCGGCACTCGTTTCTCGATCACGAACTCGCGCAAACCCCTGCTGTTGCACAGGAAGACGTCGTGTGGCGCGACCCGATCGTCGACGCGGTCCCGCTCCAGGATGGCGCCGCACTTGTCCATCATGAACGCGACGCAAAGCAGCTGCCGCGGCAGAAACGCGTACGACGGACGTCCGTGACTGACAGAGAACACGATGTCCGGCCGCATGCGGTCGAGCGCCTCGATGTAGGCCCCGAGCGTGAGCCTCTCGACATCCGACTCCTCGATCAGGACCTGCGTCTCACACCCGAGCTTCTCGAATCCCCGCCGGAACGACGCGCACATGTGCTGGAGGACCGTCGTCCACCTGCAGGTGAGGAACAGCACGCGCGGCTGCGTCTCACCGCGAGCGACGGCGCGCAACCGGCCGGCGAACTCTTCGGAGGCGTAGTATGCGTCGACTCTCGATCTCTCCTCGACCGTCGGTAGCGCGAACGCGACGGCCTCCTCGTACCCGCGCTGGTACTCGACCGCGTCCCCGGCGGCGAGCGTCGGGACGCTGAGTCGGCGCGTGCGAAACGCCCGTCGGGCCGAGGCCGCCCATCCGTCGCCGGCGAAGATCATCAGCCGCCGCTCGCGAATGGCGCCCGCGAGATCGGCGAGCTCGAAGAGCAGACGGAGTTTGGCGAGATCCTTCTCGAAGAGGTAGTGGGCGCGTGTCTCGCCCATGAACCGACGCCCGGTGTTGCGCACGACGTCAACGACTTCCTGCCCGGAGCCGACACCGAAAACCGCCACCGACCGCGGCTGCTTGAGGACGTCACGGACAGTGGCGGCGAACGCCTCGGCCGCCACGGCCACCGCTCCGGTGACGCGATTGGCGATCGTCAGCGTTCCCCAGAGGTCGATGACGCGGACGCCGGCGTCCTCGCTGACGGTCGCGAGACGCGCGGCGGTCTCGGGGTCGACCTCGCGGAACGCCTCGAGGTTGCGTTCGAAGTTCTCCGCCGTGCGTCGTCCACACGGCGTGCGGCCCGGCTCGAGCGCCAGCTGCGCCCGGATGAGAAACGGCGTGATGGGATGCGAGAGCCCGAGGGTTCCCGCCAGGGCGAGGCGGGTCGCGCCCGAGAAGGACTCGACGGCGAGCTCGTTGCGCCCGACGTGCGCCTGGACGCGCCCGGCCACCAGATGCGCATCGGTCGCGGCGGGATGGGCGCGCACGAGCTCCGCGGCCGCGTCGATGGCCGCCTGCGCTCCGCGCGATGTCGCCAGCGACAGCAGTCGCTCGAGCTCGTCCGCCCACGAGCGCACCTCGACGGCCGGCGCACCGCCCTCGCACGAGGGTGAACGCCCGCGCTCGCGTGTCGAGGGGTGCATCGTCGCCTGGGTCACGGTGTCCGGGTTTCCTCCGCAGAGGCCAGAGTGCATTCCTGGTGATTTTTTCGGTAGGCCGGGTGGGTGTCTTTGGGACATTTGAGTCGCGTCACCGGTCGCGGGGGGCGGGGCGGAGGACCGAGGCAGAGGTCCGAGATCCGATTCCGATTCGGATTCCGATGTTCCGGTAAGGGAGACTCGACTTCGGAGGCTTGCTGTCAGACGACTCAGCAGGAAGGCAGGAAACTCAGGAAGGCAGGAAACGGAACAATCGATGGGGTTGCGTTTCGTGAGCTTCGCCCGAGTTCTCGGATGCGCCGCAGAGTGTCGCCGGCGGCGTCGAGTGGCTCATCGGGCACGGGACCGAGGACGAGGACGAAGGCTGTGTTACCGCAGACCGACTGCCTTGCGCACCCGGTTCATCGTCGCTTCCGCGGTCCGGCGTGCTTTTTCCGCGCCCCGTTGCAGGATGGCCTCGACGGCGGCGGGGTCGTTCGCGAGCTCCCGTCTCCGGGCGCGGAAGGGGCCGAAGTGGTCGAGGATCTTCTCGAGGAGCAGCTTCTTCGCGTCGCCGTAGCCGAGGCCGCCGGCGCGGAATCGTTCCGCGAGCGCCTCGGTCTCCTGCGGGGTCGCCATCAGGCGATAGAGCTGGAAGGCGACGTTGCCCTCGGGGTCCTTCGGCTCGTCGACGGTCTTCGAATCGGTGACGATGCGCATCACCGACTTCTTGAGCGCCTTCTCGCGCGCGAACATCTCGATCGTGTTCCCGTAGCTCTTCGACATCTTCTGGCCGTCGATCCCCGGGACCACCGCGGTCTGCTCGTCGACCTCCGCCTCCGGAATCACCAGGACCTCGCCGTAGCGGTGGTTGATGCTCTGCGCGATGTCGCGCGTCACCTCGAGGTGCTGCACCTGGTCCTTGCCGACCGGCACGCGGTCCGAGTCGTAGATCAGGATGTCCGCCGCCATCAGAACCGGGTACGCGAAGAGGCCGTGACTCGGCTGCACGCCGCGCGCGATCTTGTCCTTGTAGCTGTGGCACCGCTCGAGCAGGCCGAGCGACGTTGCCGTGCTGAGGACCCAGGCGAGCTCGGTGACCTGCGGCACGTCGGACTGGCGGAAGAACGCCACCTTCTCGGGATCGAGCCCGACTGCCAGGTAGTCGAGTGCGACGTCGAGCACGTGCCGGCGCATCGTCTCCGGGTCGTGAACCGTCGTCAGCGCGTGAAAGTCGGCGATGAAGTAGAAGCAGGTATGCTCGTCCTGCCGCGCGACGTGCTGGCGCATCGCGCCGAAGTAGTTCCCGAGATGGAGCGTTCCCGAGGGTTGGATGCCCGAGAGGTAGCGCATCGGACCGGTCGATCTTCTCGCCTTACAAGACCTCGACCTCGTCCAGCGGGACGAAGTCCTCGCATACGTTGACGTCGAAGTCCCTGCAGATTTGCGGGCGGTGCTCGTAGATGGAGCACCGCATCTGCCCGTTCCGGGCTCGCTCGAGGAAGACGCACTTCTCGCCGTCGTCGTCCTCGTCACACGCGAGCTGGAACTCGTAGTCCTCGCACCAGTCCACTGCGGGGACGAGATGCCGCTTCTCGAGCTCCTTGCGCGTCAAGCCGAGACCGGTGCAGAGCCGGTCGATGTCGGCGCCCGTGACGAGCACGTTGTACTTGCGGCAGCAGTTCGACGTCGCGCAGTCCTCGCACGACACCTTGACGCGCTCGGGGTCGGGCTCCTTCGTCTTTTTCCGGATCGCCCGGAAGAGGTCGCGACACAGACGCCGCAGATCGGGGTGCTCGTAGACGTCGAAGGACCGCGACGCCTGCAGCTCTTGCTGGTAGCAGGTCGTCGATTGCTCGACGTGCAGGTCGAAGACCACCCGCAGCTCGCCGTCCTGGGTGACCGTGATGCTGTCGATCGACAGGCCGTTGAGTGGGGGAAGTGCCCTCGATTTCTTGTGACTCACCTTCGCCGCTCCGTCACACCCATTCGCGTGGATTCTCGAGCACCTCGAGGAGCCGCGCTTCACGGCTACCCGGCTCGGGGCGCGCATCGTACTTGTATCGAACTGTCGGGGGCAAGGACATGAGAATCGACTCGATCCGCCCGCGAGTCTGCAGGCCGAATCTGGTTCCCCGGTCGTAGACGAGGTTGAACTCGACGTATCGACCGCGACGCAGCTCCTGGAACTCGCGTTCCGCCGGGCCCCACGGCTCCTCGCGGCGGCGCTCGACGATCGGGCCGTACGCCTCGAGGAACGACGAGGCGGCGTCGGACCAGAAGGCGAAGAGCCGATCGAGATCGCCCTCGAGGTAATCGAAGAAGATGCCGCCGATTCCCCGGGCCTCACCCCGGTGCGCGAGGAAGAAGTACTCGTCGCACCACTTCTTGAATCGCGGATAGTAGGCCGGATCGTGGCGATCGCACACCGACTTCCAGACGGAGTGGAAGTGCCGTGCGTCCTCGTCGAATAGATAGTACGGGGTCAGATCGGATCCGCCGCCGAACCAGCGCCGGTCGCCCTTCTCGATATACCGGAAGTTCGCGTGCACCGTGGGCACCATCGGGCTCGCCGGGTGCATCACCATCGACACGCCGGTGGCGAAGAAGTCTCTGCCCTCGCCTGGCAGCTGGCCGGCGATCTCATCGCCGAGCTCCCCGAACACCTCGGAGAAGTTGACGCCGCCCTTCTCGAACACCGGGCCGCCCTCGAGGACCCGCGTGCGCCCGCCGCCGCCGCCGGGTCGCTCCCACAGGTCCTCCCGGAAGCGCGCGCCGTCCAGCTTCTCGAGCCCCGCCGTCCACTTCTCCTGCATCTCGCGCGCGAGGTCCGCGCAGCGTCGCCGCCAGTCGGTCGCCATCATCGGCCGTCGAGGTCTCTGCGATTCACGTTGCGTCTCGCCATCGAGAAGATGATATCACCCGGCGAGACCCACTGGCACGGGCAGTGGGCGCGATCGAGCGAGATGCCGCTGAAGTGCAGCGCCGCCGCGACCACCGTGGCGCACGTGTACTCGCCGGCGACCTCGGGAAGCGTGTTCGGCGTCAGGTTGGAGTTGAAACCGAAGACCGCCGCGGACCAGTCGTAGTCGAACGTGCCGCTGAAACGGGCACGCCGCGCGAAGAGCATCAGCCGAAAGAGGTCGAGTGTCCCGGGAGGGAAGTAGTAGACGGAGAAGGAGCGTCCCGCGAGACTGTGCTCGAGTGTCTGGATGAAGACGCCCCGATCGCTGTCGGCGCTGAGCGTCCTCAGCAGACCCTTGTCGAGATCGAACACGATGGCGATGTGCGAGTGCTCGAGCACGGCAGCCGCGAACATCATGCTCCCGTCGCTCGAGGCCTCCCTCGCCGTGAACGCGATGATGTCTCCCGGCTCGATCGACTTCAGGAGCTCCGGAGGGTTCACGCCGGGCTCGAACTGGAATCGCAACGACGCCCGCAGCTCCTCGGTGTGCCTCGGGTCGAGCCGTCGATCGAGAGGTGAGCAGCACCCGCCGAGCGCGGTCAGAGCGACGAACGACGCGATCACGGACGCGATTCGAACGCGAAACGTCGTCGACGCCATCGCGGTGAAAATCCCCCTTGTCTTCGAAAGGCCCGGCCGAGATAATTGCGCTGCGACGGGATGCATGTGTGTTTCGTGAGCCGTTGATCCGTCAGCCCGAGGAGGAGGCCCGTTCAACGCGAAACCTCACGCAAACGCGAACGGGACCCTTTGTAACACCCTCGCGCTGCTTTGCAATACAGCTCCGGAGAATCGATAGCGCGGAAGGATACAGCGGGGACGGACACAGTGGGGTTGGACGCAGTGGGGACGGACACAGCGGACACAGAAGTTACAAGAACAGCGGGTACAGAAATGACGGGTACAGACTCTGCAAGAACAGAAGCCGGAATGGAAGCGACAGAGAACGCGGTGCGCGACGCTCGCGCCGGCGCCGGATCGGAATCGCCCGCGCGTGCTCGGAAGAGCCGACGCGGGAGCACGCTGGCCGGAATCCTCGCCGACGCCCTGACCGGCTCTCGCAAGTACGTCGATCGCTGGGTCGCCAACCGGGGAGCCGAATAGGCGTCGTTTCCTCCGGTTGTCGCGGGTCCAGCGGAGTCGGTTCGGTCTCCACTTGAAGAAGAAGGACGAACCCGGATCTGCTCGGAGCGACGAGCCCCGCGACGCGGGCGCCGGCGACGTCGGTCGCCCGGGCTCGCCGCGGACTCGCACCTGGAGCCGCATCTGCGGGCTCGAGACCGAATACGCGCTCCTCTACGTCCCCGAGGACCCGTCGAGTGATCGGGTCCCTCCCTTCTCCCTCCTCGAGTCGATCCTCTTCCGCTCGCTTCTCGAGGACCGCAAGGTCGCGCGGTCGCTCGGCATCAAGGGTGGCTATTTCATCGAGAACGGCGGTCTGGCGCACCTCGAGCTCTTCCTCTACGAGCAGGAGGACACGCCGATCCTCGAGCTCTCGACGCCGGAGTGCTCCAACCCGCGGGACCTGCTCGCGTACCAGCGCGCCTTCGACGACCTGCTCGTCGACGTCAGCGAGCGCAGCGTCGGTGCGCTCGCCGAGGCCGGGTACCGCGGACGGCTCGCGTTCGGCAAGAACAACCTCGACTCGCGCGGCGTCGGCTACGGCTGCCACGAGAACTATCTGACAAACCAGAGACTGCCGTGGCCGCTCGCGCTGCTCTTCGTGCTCGGAGCGCCATTCATCCTCCTCGTCGCGCTGCCCTGGCTGCTGCTCTTGCTGACGCTCCTCCTGCTCGTGCTGGTGGCGTTCGCCGTGTACCTCTCCGCGCTGCTCGTCGTGCGCGGCCTCGAGGTCACATGGCCCGAGGCCGGCCACGGCCTGCGGAAGTTCTTCGCCGACCTGCCGCACCGGATCCCGCGTGGCGTCCTGCAGATCGCGCGTCGCGGCTACATGACGCTGGCGACGTGCTGCCAGTACCCGTGGGTGTCCAGCCTGACGGTGCTGCTTCGGCTGGTCGCGCACCGCCCGTTCGTCCGCAACCTCACCGGCTTTCTGGTGACGCGCTCCGTCATCTGCGGCAGCGGCCACCTCGACCCGCGCACGGGCCGCTTCGAGCTCTCGCAGCGCGCCGGCCTGACGCGGAGCCTCTCGAAGGTCGTCATGTCCGGTCGGAGCAAGACGATCTTCGACCTCAAGGGCTTTCTCTATCGCCCGCTGTCGCTCTTCCGCGCACGGCAGCGGCTGTCCCTCTGCTGCGGCGACTCGAACCTGTCGGACGTGCCGAACCTGCTCAAGGTCGGCGCGACGATGCTCGTCCTCGACATGATCGAGGACGGCGAGGACCTCTCCGACCTGCGTCCGGCGCGCCCGGTGACCGCGTTTCGGGAGATCTCCACGGGAGGCCCCTGGAAGCACTTCTGGCTGCGCCGCCGCCGCCAGACCACCGCGATCGACGTCCAGCGCGAGTACCTGCGACGCGCTCGCGAGTACGTCGCGCGCAGCCACCCCGGCGACGTCGCGCGCGCCGAGATCCTCGATCTCTGGGAGCATGCGCTTGCCGCGGTCGCCGACGATCCCGTCGAGCTCGCGCGGACACTCGATTCGGCGGCCAAGAAGTCGATCCTCGATCGCGCCATCCTGCCGGCGACGAACTGGAAGACCTTCGGTCGCTGGTCGCGCGTCATCGATCGTCTCCGGCGTGGCGGGTCGGTGGACGCGCCGACGCTCGACGAGGCGCTCGCCGGGCTGTCGCCCTGGAGGCGTCGGCGGCTGCGACGGAAGGTGAGCCGTCTCGGGCTCGACGCGTCCGAGTTCCCGGCGATGCGGGATCTCGTCCATCAGTGCCGCAAGATCGACCTGCGGTTTCACGAGATCAGCTGCGACCCGGGGTATCAGCGCCGACTCGAGGCGGAGGACCAGATCCGCCGGCTGCTCGACGACGACGCCGTGCGCGTCGCGCTCACCGAGGCCCCCGCGGACACCCGGGCGCGCCAGCGCAGCTACTACATCCGGCTGAACGATCCCGGCGCGCGGAGCTCGGTGCCGGTGCGGGCCGGCTGGGACCGTGTCGTCGTCGGGCAGGTGAAGCCGCGGACGATCTCCCTCGGTGACCCGTTCGACAGCCGCATTCCCACCGATTGAGGGTCCTCGCCGGGGCCCGTCGCTCTTCCGGTAAACCACGACGATTCCGGAGTTTGTGCCGTCGCGCTCGCGGTATCGCCGCAGGGCGGCCGGATCTCGAATCGCGGGGTATTCTTGGAAGACGGGTCAGTCTGTCCGAGCAGGCCGACACTCCGAGAACGAAGAGAACAGGGCAACTTTCGGGACCGGGACCGGGTCCGGGACCGGGGACGGGACGGCATGGACAATCGAGTGCAGATCGGCATCGTGGCCGCGATCATCGCGGTGATCATGGGCGTCGGGGTGGTCAACCTGGGCTCCTACCCGCCGCTCGAGAAGTCTCTCGGCGCCACCCTCATCGATCGTCGCGGCCGCGACGTCGAGGTCTCCGAGCTCGAGTCGAAGGACTACGTCTTCATCTACTTCTCCGCCGGCTGGTGCCCGCCGTGCCGCAAGTTCACGCCGGAGCTCGTCGAGTTCTACGAGAAGGAAGCCGACGACCGGAACTTCGAGGTCATCTTCGTCAGCGCCGATCAGTCGGACTCCGACATGACGACCTACATGCAGCGCTACGGCATGCCGTGGCTCGCCGTGCCGTACTCCGATTACGGCGTGCGCCAGAAGCTGCGCGATATCTACGGCGGCCGGGGAGGCATCCCGAACCTCGTGCTGATGGACTCCGACGGCAAGGTGCTCTCGAGCAGCTACCAGCGCGGCGAGTACGTCGGCCCGGGCAAGGTCCTGGCCGACTTCGACAGCTACTGATCGACTGATCCCGCCGTCGCCCGTTTCCGGTCCGGTCTCCCGCCCCCTCCCCGCCTGCGTGTCGCCGCGTTTTTTTTTGCACGGTCGCCCCGCCGCGGATCCCTCCAGCTCTCGAATGGGCCGGCGTCACTCGCCGAGGCTCTCGTCAGTCTCGACACACCCCAGTTCCGGAGACCGACCATGCGTTCGACGACACCGTCCCGCTGTGCCCCGTCCCGCCATCGGATGGCGTTGCTCTCGTGCCTCGCCCTGTCTCTCCTCGTCGCGTCTCGCGCGGCGGGGCAGGAGACGGACCCTCGCCGCTCTCCGCTCGAGTCGAGATCATTCAAGCGCGGCGATGCCGACTGCGATGGCGTCGTCGACGCCGGGGACGCGCGCCTCGTCCTCGGGTACTCGGAGGGCGTCGTCGACACCCTGTGCTGTCCCGATGCCGCCGACGCCGACGACGACGGGGAGGTCACCGAGCTGGACGTCCTCGCCATCCAGGCGTATCTCGAGGGCGATCTTTCGGAGCTGCCCGTACCGGGAGCGTCGGTTTGCGGTCCCGATCCGACACCCGACGCGCTGTCGAGCTCGGGCTACCCCGCCGAGAAGTCATGCGCCATCGTCCCGTGTTGCCTTCCGGACTGGTCCTGCGTGCTGAGCACGCGGGCGCACTGCCTCCGCCAGGGCGGCGTGACGGTGAACGCCTGCAAGGGCGACAGCGACGGCGACGGATACGACGACGCCTGTCAGTCGATCCTCCCGCCGATGACGTTCCGCCGCGGTGACGCCAACTCCGACGGCGTCGTGGACATCGGCGACGCCATCGCGACGCTGGGCTGCCAGTTCCTCGGACGGCGATGCCCCGATTGTCTCGACGCGGCCGACGCCAACGACGATGGCGAAGTGGACATCGCCGACGCCGTCGCCATCCTCGCCTGCCAGTTCCTCGGTCGTGACTGTCGCGAGGTCGGTCGCTGTGTCGTCGACTCGACACCGGACGGGCTCGACTGCCAGGGTCACCCCTGCGACGGGGACACGGCCGTCGACCAGCCGCCGTCGTCATTGCTCTACGGGATCGAGAACGGCATTGCCCTCGGTGTCGAGGGAGACGTGGAGACCGTCTGGGGCCCGCTCTTCGGATTCATCGAGGTGGGCCCCGGTCCGCAGCCGTGGTCGAGCCTGTCGCCGGGCGAGTCGCTCAAGCTCTGGCGGCTCGGCCTCCACGCGCCGCTCGAGGCGCCGCTCGGCGTCCTGTCGCTCGAACTCGACGTCGCGACCGACCTGACGCTGACCGACAGCGGCCGTGCCGAGGGGGTCGTGCCGCTGCGAGTCGGACTGCTGGTCATCGACGCGGAGCTCGTGGCCCGCGCGTTCGCCTCGCTCGCGGTGGGTCCGAACGCGCTCGAGAGCGTCGTCGTCGAGGTCGACGCTCCCGGCGGCCTGCTCCCCTTTTTCGAGCAGGGCTCCGGCTTCCGCCTGCACGCCTCGCTGAGTGCGACGCCCGTCTCGTGCGACCAGATCGAGGAGTGGATCGAGGAGCTCGACCATCCGGGCATCGAGGTCCGCGATCGGGCGACGAACGCGCTCCTCAAGGCCGGCAAGCCGGCGCTCGAGAAGATCGAGAAGGCGCTCGAGGACCCGGTGTCGCTCGAGCAGCAGCGCCGACTCGAGTATCTCGTCCGTCAGATCCGCGGCGTCACCAGCACACACGAGTGGATCGGCGACGACCTCGGCGTCGACAACTTCACGTTCAAGGTGACGGTGACGGAGAGTGGCGCCCCGTGGACCGCCGGCGTGTGCGATTTCCACCTGGTGGTCGGCACCGCGGCCCAGACGGGAATCGACCACGGCGCGAGCACGCTGACCCACGACCTCCCCGACGGCTGGCGGGCCACATACGACGCGGGCGCCGGCGAGTACCAGTTCGACTGCGCCCTGGGGGCTCCCCTCGAGCCCGGCAAGACGTACACCATCGAGATCCGCACGCCCTCGATGCACAGACCGGACGGCGAACCGAAGCCGATCGGCTGGTACTGGACCGACAAGAAACACCGCAAGATCGGCGACGCCGGCACGACGATCGGGCCGCGTTACTGATAGGTCGCCAAGAGGTCGGCAAGAGGTCGGCAAGAGGTCGGTAAACAGGCCGGCGCGCGTCCCGGGGCCTCGCCGGCTCCGGGCGCGCCGGCATCACACGCGCTCAGGGTCGCGGTCCCGGCTCCGCCAGGTTCCTGCGGATGAAGTCCCAGCGGAGCCGCGCCGCGTGGCGCCCGAAGATGCCGTGGCGCTGGCCGGGATAGACCATCAGCTCGAACTGCTTCCCGGCCCGCTGCAGCGCCGCCACCAGGCGCGTCGTGTTCTGCATGTGCACGTTGTCGTCGAGCAGGCCGTGGAGGAGGAGCAGGCGCCCGTGGAGATCGGCGGCGGCCTCGACGACCGAGGTCGCCGCGTATCCCTCCGCGTTGCGCTGCGGCGTGAGCATGTAGCGCTCGGTGTAGATGGTGTCGTAGTGTCGCCAGTCGGTGACCGGCGCGCTCGCGATGCCGGCCGCGAAGGCGCGCGAGTGCGTCATCGCGAAGGCGGTGAGGAAGCCGCCGTAGCTGTGGCCGCCGATGCCGATCCTCGTCGTATCGACCCAGGGGTTCGAGGCGATCCACGCGACCGCGTCCTCGATGTCGCGGAGCTCCTGAACGCCGAGGCGGCGGTACGCCGTCCACGCCGACTGCGCGCCCCGGCCGCTCGCGCTGCGCGGATCGCAGCGAAAGACAACGATCCCCGACTGCGCGAGGACCTGGTCCCACACGCCGTGTCCCCACGAGTCGCGCACGCTCGGAGCGCCCGGTCCGCCGTACGTCGTGAACCACACCGGATACCGCCGCGACGGATCGAAGTCGGGCGGGCGCACGATGCTCGCCTGCAGCACGACGCCATCGTCCGCCTCGAGCTCGACGAGCTCCGTCGGACACCAGACGTACTCGTCGAGCGCATGCACCGGGTTGGTGTCGAGCGTCCGGACGAGCTCGCCGTCGGCGGAACGAAGCGCCACCCGCGTCGGATGGTCGTGCGCCGACCAGCGGTCGATGAAGAGCTCTCCGTCGGGCGAGACGCGCGCCGAGTGCGAGCCGCGGTCGCGCGTCACGAGGTCGATGCTCGTGCCGTCGATCCGCGCCCGGTAGAGGTTCGAGGCGATGTGGCTGTCTCGCGTCCCGGAGACGTAGACCACGCCGTCCTGCTCGTCGACCTCGTGGATCGCCCGCACCTCCCACTCGCCGCTCGTGATGGCGCGGCGGAGCCCGCCGCCCGGCTCGAACTGGTAGAGGTGCCGCCAGCCGGTGGCGTCGCTCGTCATCAGGAACGACCCATCGGAGAGGAACCGCGGGCCGAGCGGCGGATCGACCCACGCGGCCGTGGTCTCGCGCAGGAGTCGCGTCGGCCTGCCCCCGGCGACCGGGGCGGTGGAGAGATCGAGCCACGTCTGCAGCCGGTCCTGCACGAAGAAGTGCGCTGCCTTCGAATCGGGCAGCCAGCCGACGCCGGTGATCAGGATGTCGTCCTCCTCGTAGCGGGAGAGATCGACCCAGCTCACGTCGCCGCCGCCGACCGAGACGATGCCGAGCTGCACGCGAGGGTTCGGCTCGCCCGGCCTCGGGTACGCCGTGCGCTCGACGCGCTGCTTCTCCGGCAGGTCGTCGACGATGGTGAACTGGGAGACCGGCGAGCTGTCGATCCGGAGGAACGCGATCCATCGCGAGTCCGGGCTCCACCAGAACGTCTTCCACCGCCGCCGGAAGACCTCCTCGTAGTAGACCCAGCTCGCCTTGCCGCTGCGCAGCGTGTCGGACCCGCCCCGCGTCAGCGCGCGATTGGTCCTCGTCGCGATGTCGACGACGCGCAGGTCGTTCTCCTCGACGAACGCGACGAACCGCCCGTCCGGGCTGAAGGTCGCCAGCTCCTCCTTCGCCGGCGTGCTCGTCAGTCGGTGCGCCATGCGGTCGCCGATCGCGCCGTCGTCCGAGAGCGCGCAGTAGTAGAGGTCATCGGCGTGCTCGATCAGCACGCCGTTGCCCGCCTGATTCAGCTGGTGCGTCGTCCGGCGAGCCAGTCTCGCGGCGGTCTCGGCGTCGATTGTCGGCAGCGACTCGAGATCCGGACCGATGTCTCGGAACGCCGTGCTCCGGCCGGTCCTCGCCTCGACGGCGAGCAGCTTCCCGTCGCGCTCCTCGAGGTAACGCTCCGAATCGAGCCACTGCCGGATGCGGACCGGCCGGCCCGAGAAGCGGGGCGGCGAGTCCGACCCGTACACCTCCTCGAACGTCAGTGGTCGTTTCTCGGGCGGCGGTCCGGCGCGCACGGGAACGGTCAACAGCCCGCTCGGGCCGAGGCTCGGCACGCGGACGATCGGGTAGTCGGCGCCGACCTCGAGGCGATCGTCGAGGAAGTTCCAGGCGCACAGGCCATCGTCGGTCTGGGGCTCGAGGAGATAGGCGGCGAGGGCGCCGAGAGGCTGATCCGTCGAGACGACGAGCGTGCCGGCGCGCACGAGCTGCTGTCCGGGGAGCGCGGTGGCCTCGACGCGGACCATCCGATGCCTCTCGAACTCCCGCTCCGCGCGCGCGACGTCGTCGACGCGCAGTGTCTCGATGTCGAGCTCGACGTCCTCGCGCAGCTCGCCGATCTTGACGCCGTGCTCGAGGAGCTTCGCCGTCACCGCCTCGAGGTCGGGCGGCAGCAGGTACGCCGCTGGCCGGGCGACGGTCAGCGTCGGCACGAAGTTGTCGATCAGCAGGACCTCGTAGTCGCGCGGCTCGTCGGTGCGGATCTTGCGGCCGTTCTCGGAGCGCGTGCCGAAGCCCCGCACGAGGAAACGGCGCTCGAACGGACGAACCTCGCTGCGCAGCGCGATCGAGCGCGGGCGCGCCGCGTCGGCCTCGTCGATCACCGAGCGCGCGGTCTCGCGGTTCTCGGCGAGGTACTCGAGGGTCTCGAGGACGAACGCCCGCGTGTCGCGCACGCGGCGCTCGAAGGTCGAGTACGCGTACGCCTCGGCGAGCACGGCGATGCGGTTGCGCAGACCGCGGTACGGCGTGCCGAATCGCGGCAGGTCGGGATAGGTCGTCCAGCGCGTGTGCTCCTCGTTGAAGTTGCCGTAGTGAAACGTCGCGGGACCACCCTCGGCCTCGAGGCGCTCGGTGATCTCGGGGAGCATGGTGTCGCGCACGTACTCGATCAGTCGCCGGTCACCGGTCGGGTGCTTCGGGCCGGCGTACGTGAGGCCGTAACGGTGGAACGAGCCGTTCGTCGTGTGCGTGTCGATGATCACCGCGGGATCCCACTCGCGGAGGAACCGGACGACCGCGCGCGTCTCCGGCGCCTCGAGCTTCACCCAGTCTCGGTTGAGATCGAGCTCCTGCGCGTTGCGCCGGATGCCGACGCCCCCTGACGGCCCCACCTGGTTCGGGCGGTTCTCCCGCGAGATGCGCTCGTTGCCGTCGCCGTTCAAGAGCGGTGCCACGGCGATCACCACGTGTTCGAGGAGGGCCGGCGCCGGCTCCGAGCCGAGCTCGCGCGCGAGCATCAGCAGCGCATCCTTGCCGGCGATCTCCCCGCCGTGGATCGCGCCGAGCGCGAGGACGACCAGCTTGCCGCTCCGCGTCGCGTCCTCCGCCGTTCGCACCGGCGGATCGGCGATCACGAGGAGCGGGATGTCGCGTCCCTCGACCGTCGTGCCGAGCGAGTCGAGGTGGACGCGCGGCGAGCTGTCCGCGAGTCGCCGGGCGAGGCGCATCACCTCCTCGTGCCGCGCCGTGCGCTGGAAGCCGCTCGACTCGGCGACGGTGAGAAGATCGTCCTGGCCGAGCGTGGGCCCGCAGAGAACGAACGCGATCGTCGTCGCGAGGATCGGAACGAGCTTCATGGCGCACCTCTCTCCGAAAGGTCGGTGTCGATGTCCGTTCGAGACCCGGTCCGTCGAGACCCGCCGAGGTCCTCCTGAAGAGAAGACCCCGGTCCCCGGCCGGCGATCCCCCCGTTGCAGCGGCGACCGGGATCGGCGATTGTAGCAGAAGGAGGGGGGGAACGCAGATGAGCGGATTACGCAGAATGAGGGGGGGACGGTCCGCAGGTTACGCAGATTACGCAGATTAGGCAGAGGAAGAGTCGGAATCGGCCTCGGTCATCGGAGTCGGAGTCGGAATCGGTATCGGTATCGGTATCGGAGTCGGTCATCGGACTCCGATACCAGAGCTTTCGAGGACGGGGACGGGCACGGGAACGGGACCGGGAACGGGTACGGGGACGGGAGGACACGCTTATGTCGACGCGGGTCGGGTTCATCGGTCTGGGCAACATGGGCAGCCGGATGGCCGCGAACGTGCTCCGGGCGGGGTTCGAGCTCGTCGTTTTCAACCGCACGGCGTCGCGTGCCGGGGTGCTCGCCGCCGGCGGGGCGCGCGTGGCGGAATCGCCGGCGCGGCTGACCGAGGAGGTGGACGTCGTGCTCGCCTGCCTCGGCGACATCCCGGCGAGCCGCGAGGTGTTCACCGGCCCGGGCGGCGTCATCCCGAGCTGCCGGCCGGGTCAAATCCTGGTCGATCACTCGACCGTCGACCTCGACACCTCGCGCGCCTGCCACCGGGCGGCGGAGGAGCGCGGCGCGGCGTTTCTCGACGCCCCGGTGAGCGGCGGCCCGGGAGGCGCGGCGGACGGGACGCTCTCGATCATGGCCGGCGGCGTCGCGGAGGCGTTCGAGCGCGCCCGACCGGTCCTCGACGCGATGGGCGCGAACGTGCTGCTGATGGGACCGGCGGGCGCGGGAACGGCGACCAAGCTGATCAACCAGTTGCTGGTCGGCGTGCACACCGTCGCGGCCTGCGAGGGCCTTCTCCTCGGCGAGCGGGCCGGAGTCGACGCGGAGCTGCTGGCCGGCATCCTGTCGAAGTCGTGGGGCGCCAGCCGCATGCTGGAGCGCGCGGCGCCGATCGTTCGCGCCCGGGGCTTCCGGGACAGCGGCGCGCCGCTCCGCAACATCCACAAGGACCTCGGGATCATCGTCCGGCTCGGCGAGGAGCTCGGCGTCCCGATGCCGACGGCCCGGGAGGCGAAGCGGCTCTACGATGCCCTGATGGCGGCCGGACGCGGAGAGGAAGACGGCACGGTGGCCTTCGAGTGGCTCGCGGAGCAGGGCAGGTAGGGCGAGGCTCTTCCGCCGTCCGCGCCGGTGGCCGGTGATCTGGAGATCATCGCACCGGTCGGATAGAATCAGGGGCTTCCACGAAGTCAGAGCCACGGAGAGACGAGCATGCGCTTCGACATGCGTCACAAGAGCCGGGTGCTCCTCGAGGGGCCCGATCGCGCCGGCGCCCGGTCGATGATGAAGGCGATCGGTTTCAGCGATCGCGACCTCGCCCGCCCGCAGGTCGGCGTCTTCCATTGCTGGATCGAGACGATGCCCTGCAACTTCAACCACCGGGAGCTTGCCGAGCAGGTGAAGAAGGGGATCCGGTCGCGCGGCGGCACGCCGATCGAGGTCAACACCATCGCCATCACCGACGGCATCACCATGGGCACCGAGGGCATGAAGGCCTCGCTGGTGAGCCGCGATCTGATCGCCGACTCGGTCGAGCTCGTGGCGCGCGGGCACATGTTCGACGCCATGGTGTGCATTTCCGGCTGCGACAAGACGATTCCGGCGATGGTGATGGCGATGGCGCGGGTCGACATCCCCTCCGTGATGCTCTACGGCGGCTCGATTCAGTTCGGCGAGTACAACGGCCGCCACCTGACCATCCAGGACGTCTACGAGGCGATCGGGGCGTACAACGCCGGGCAATTGAGCGAGCGGGACTTCAAGTGCATCGAGAACTTCGCCTGCCCCGGCGCGGGCGCCTGCGGCGGTCAGTTCACCGCGAACACCATGGCGACCGCGTTCGAGATGCTCGGCATCTCGCCGATGGGCTTCAACGACGTGCCGGCGACGGCGAAGGAGAAACGACACGTCGCGCACGAGACCGGCGAGCTCGCCATGCGACTCCTCGCCGAGGGCGTGCGACCGCGGCAGATCATCACGCGCGACTCGTTCGAGAACGCCATCGCCGGCGTCATGGCGACAGGCGGCTCCACGAACGCGGTGCTCCACCTGCTCGCCGTCGCGCACGAGGCGGGCGTCAAGCTGTCGATCAAGGACTTCGACCGGATCTCGAGAAAGACGCCGGTGATCGCCGACCTGAAACCGTGGGGTCAGTACACGGCGGTCGAGATGCACCAGGCCGGCGGCATGCGACTCGTGGCCCGGGAGCTGCTCAAGGCGGGGCTCCTCAAGCCGAAGGCGCTGACGGTGACCGGGAAGACGATCGGCACCGAGGCGCGCTCGGGGCGCGGGAAGCGCGGCCAGAAGGTGATCCGTCCGATCTCGAAGCCGATCAAGCCGGAGGGCGGCATTTCGATCCTCTTCGGCAACCTCGCGCCCGAGGGATGCGTCATCAAGCTGTCCGGTCAGAAGCGCACGGAGCACGTCGGTCCCGCGCGCGTCTTCGATCGAGAGGAGGATGCGTTCCAGGCGGTCAAGGAGGGCAAGATCGAGTCGGGCGACGTCATCGTCATCCGGCACGAGGGACCGCGAGGCGGGCCCGGCATGCGCGAGATGCTCCAAGTCAGCGCGGCGCTCGTCGGCGCCGGGCTCGGCGACTCGGTGGCGCTGATGACCGACGGGCGTTTCTCCGGAGCCACGCACGGCTTCATGATCGGCCACGTGGCGCCCGAAGCCGCCGCGGGTGGGCCGATCGCCGCCCTGCACAACGGCGACACCGTCCGCATCGACGTCAAGAAGCGACGACTCGACGTCGAGCTCCCCGAGGGCGAGCTCGAGCGCCGCCTCAAGGCGATCAAGCAGCGCAAGCCGAGCTACAGCACGGGCGTCTTCGCCAAGTACGCCGCGCTGGTCTCATCGGCGTCGAAGGGAGCGGTGACCGGCTGATCCACGCCCGGGTCCCCCGCCGGCGCGAACACTCTCGCCCGTCGTGCCTTGTTCGCCTTATAATCACGGTGATCCGCGGTCGGGGGGCCCCGGGTCGGAGGGTCTCGCGTGACCGCCGACGGTTCACGCGGCGGTCAATTCATTCAGGAAGAAAGTCAATCATGCTCCATCGTGTCGCCCTCTTTTTGGTGGCGCTCTCGTGCGCCCTGTCCCTCGCCGAGCGAGGCCGTGCCGCGGTCGTCATCAGCGAG
Organism: Planctomycetota bacterium; assembly: GCA_041569895.1. Classification (GTDB taxonomy): domain Bacteria; phylum Planctomycetota; class UBA8108; order UBA8108; family JACQVS01; genus JBFFXF01. The sequence continues at coordinate 20,300 of JBFFXF010000061.1, forward strand.
ATCATGTACAACCCGGTCCCCGGCCGTGACTACGAGTTCGTCGAGCTGCACAACGACGGGAGCTCGGACGTCGATCTCGGCGGGTGGTCGCTCGAGGGCGGCGTGCGCTTCACCTTTCCCGATGGCGCCGCGATCCCTGCGGGCGGGCGGCTGGTCATCTGCCGCAGCGTCGAGACCATTCGCGGCGGGTATCCCGGCCTCGACGCCGCGATCGTGCTCGGCGACTGGGAGGGCTCACTCGCGAACGAGGGCGAGCGCATCACGCTCCGCAACGCGACCGGCGTCGACGTCGACACGGTCGCGTACGACGACGAGTTGCCGTGGGACTTCCTCGCCGATGGCCTCGGCGCGTCGCTCGAGCGGCTCTGCAACAGCGCCGCTGGCGACCTCCCGGAGAACTGGCGGGCGTCGTCGGTCCCCGCCGAGAGACAGGCGCCGGGCGGCACGCCCGGGGAGACATCGCTCGAGCCGATCTGTCCGCCGCAGCCGGTGTCGCGTCCCCCGGTCTTCGTCTCGGAGATCATGTACCACCCCGTGCTCGAGCGGTCGCTCGAGGAGGAGCACGAGTTCGTCGAGATCCACAACGCCGGCGCGAGCGAGCTATCCCTCGCCGGCTGGAGCATCGCGGGCGGCGTCGATTTCGTCTTTCCCGAGGGCGCGTCGATCGCGGCTGGCGGCTATCGTGTCGTCGCGAAGAGTCGCGAACGGCTCGCGGAGGTGTACGACTTGCCGGTCGAGAGCATCTTCGGCGACTACGAGCGCGAGCTCGACAACGGCGGCGAGAAGGTCGTGCTGATCGGCGCCGACGGCCAGGGCGTCGACCAGGTGACGTACGACGACGACTTCCCGTGGCCGATCGCCGCCGACGGGCTCGGCGCCGGAGAGGAGTGGCTGCGTCGCGACCTGTTGCCGCTCGCCGATCACGCTCACAAGGGTCACTCGCTCGAGCGCATCAGCTTCGACATTCCCGGCGCGGACGTCGTCAACTGGGCGCCCTCGCCGCTCGATGGCGCGACGCCCGGCGCCGCGAACGCCTCCGCCGCGGACACGCCGCCGACCATCGTCACGTGGATCTCCGTCTTTCCCGAGCGCACCGAGGAGGACCTCGTGCGCGAGGACGACACCGTCCGCATCCAGGTGCAACTGAGGCCGACCAGGCCTTCCGGGGCCGTCGAGCTCGACTTCTTCATCGAGGACGTCGAGCGCGACGACGAGACCATCGAGACCATCGCGCTCACGGACGACGGGCGCGGCGGCGACGTCATCGCGGGGGATTCAGTGTACGCCGCGCTGCTCCCGGCGCAGGCGGACAACACCATCGTGCGCTACCGCGTGCGCGCCGACGTCGACGGCAGCGGATCGAAGGTGCTCTCTCCGCGCCCGACCGATCCGAACGAGTGGCACGCCTATTTCGTCAGCCCGGTCATCGATACGGAGACGCGCGTCTATCAGGTCTTCATCTCGCGGCGGAACTGGGGGACGATGTGGAACAACATCCAGGGCGGACGAGTGCGTGGCTGCGCGCCGAGTCCCACCTGGAACGCGAGGGTGCCGGCGATCCTGGTGCACGAGGGCCGCGTCTTCGACATCTTCACGCGCTACCAGGGAAGCCGGTGGAACCGCACCAACGGGCCGGCGATCAGTCGCTGGCCGTTTCCCGGCCCGACCAGTGGCGGGGTGCGGGCGCTGAGCTGGCGCCTGGCGCTGCCGCGGTACAACCAGCTCGAGGGGCGCAGCGTCATCGTGCTCAACAAGCTGACGCAGGGCTGTCCGGGCTACAACGCAGGCGTGGGGTATCGGCTCTTCGAGCGCGCCGGAATCCCGGCGTCGAGGACGCGCTTCGCCCGTCTGCACGTCAACGGCGGCTACTACCACTACATGATCGAGCTCGAACGGCCGGGCGAGGACATGATGCGTCGCGTGCACGCCGAGGAGGCGGCGAGGAACCCCGATTCTCCGCGAGAGCGCGTCGGTCACCTCTACAAGTCGGCCGGGTGCACCTGCGACGAGGGGCCGTGGGGATGGGGCGACCAGCGCCTGCTCAACGACTTCTGTGGTCACCCGAAGGAGCTGCGCTACGCGTTCACTTACGACCGCAAGACGCACGGCTGGGATACGCACGACGAGTTCATCGCGCTGATCGAGGAGCTGCATCGCGCCCGGTCGGGCGGCGTGCCGGCGATCCGGGCGTACTTCGAGGAGCACTTCGACATCGAGCTCCTGATGAACTACCTGGCGATCATCAACTACCAGGTGCCCTTCGACGACATGTTCCAGAACCACTTCATGTACCAGCGGCTGAGCGACGGGAAGTGGCTGCTGATGCCATGGGACCTCGACCGCAACTTCGGCGAGTGGAAGGGCGCTGTGGCCTCGATCTACGTCGGCGAGCAGGGAGACCCCGACAACCGCTCCGGCTGGTGGAACCGGTTGAAGGATGCGTTCTTCAAGGGCTTTCGTGACGAGTTCGCCGACCACATGCTGCTGATGAACAACACCATTCTTCACCCGGACCGCATCCGCCAGCTGGTCGAGGAGGTGAGGAGCGAGGCGAACCAGGCCGAGGCGCGGCAGGCGCCGGCGGGGATCTCGTGCGGCGCGACGGCGTTCGACTCGCGCGCGTCGACCTTCATGAGCTTCGCGCTGGTGCGGCACCGGCACATCAACAACCTGGCGGGGATCTTCGTCGACGCGGGCGAGGACGTCACCGTCTTCCAGGGCGGCGAGGTCCGGCTCGACGCCAGCGGGTCGCGGCCGGATCCGGGACCGGACGTGAGCTACTCGTGGCACATCGCCGGCCTCGATCGCATGCTCGAGGGCGAGGTCGCGACCACGGTCGTCGATGAGCCCGGCGAGTACGAGGTCACGCTGACGTTGACGACGCGCGGCGTGCCGTTTCAGGACACCATCCTGCTGACGGTCAAGCCGACGCCCGAGTTCGCGTTCCGGGAGCGCGGCGGGTTCGTCGCGTTCGAGGCGGAGAGCTTCGCGGACAACCTGCGCAGCGACGACGAGTCGAGCCGCTGGGAGCCCTCCACCGACAAGCCGGGATTCTCCGGCGCCAGCGCGATGCTCGCCGGCGGTTCCGGACGCTACCTGACGAGCTTCGCGGGCCGGGCTCCCGAGCTCCAGTATCCCATTCTCTTCGAGACGCCTGGCGTTTACCGCGTCTGGGTACGCGGACTCTGCGACGCCACCGCCAGCGATACGATGCACCTCAGCATCGACGGGGTGCCGCGCGGGTCGACGGCGGCGCACGAGTTCCAGGTCGATCCGACGCAGTACCTCTGGTCCGGACTGACGCGTCGCGACGAGGTGCAGGAGGTCGAGGTCAAGACCGCCGGTCTGCACTTCCTCTCGATGTGGATCCGCGAGCCCGGACTGCTGATCGACAAGTTCGTGCTGACGATGGAAGCCGACTTCGTTCCCGACGACCTCGGACCCGCCGAGAGCGCCCGTGTTCGCTTCGGTGGAGCCGAGCCCTTCGTCCGCGGCGATGTCGACGCGACCTCGGACGTCGAGATCACCGACGCGATCCGCATCCTGACGCACCTCTTCCAGTTCGCGGGCGTGGTCCTCGTCGAGTGCGAGGACCACGGCGACGCGGACGACAACGGGCAGCTTCAGATCACCGACGCGATCTATCTCCTCCGCTACCTCTTCCAGAGCGGTCCGGAGCCGCGGCCGCCGTTTCCGATGGCGGGGCTGGATGAGACGGGGGATGCGTTTGATTGCGGTGGGCCGTAGCGTTCGACCCGGTCCCGGTCCCGAGAACCCTCGTGGTCGTCTTGGTGTTCGACGTCGGGGCCGAGCCGTTGGAGTTCGAGGCCGAGACAGAGAACAGAGGGCAGAGATCCGAGGCAGAGGACAGAGACCGATCCCGACTCCGACTCGGATTCCGACCCCGATCCCGACTCCGAACTCCGATACCGATACCGATTCCGATGACCGATACCGATTCCGATGCCGATTCCGACTCCGATGACCGAAGGCGGACCTCCCCAATCTCCGTCCCCAATACCTCCTTTCCTGCCTTCCTGCTCTTCCTGCCTTCCTTGCCGTGCTTTTTTTGCCGTCAAAGTCTCGCCGGCGGTGTCGAGCAGCCTCGCCGGGCACGGGCACGGGACCGGGACCGGGAACGAGGACGAGGAAAGGGGGCTGCGCGCCGTTCGTCAGTTATCCCCGCGCGCCTCGTTGATCACGTCTTCCGGGTAGCCGCTGACCTCGAGGACGCGGAGGGCGTTTCTGGTGGTCGCGGGGCCTTCGCGCAGGACGTAGTCGAAGGTCATCGTGCGGCCCTCGACCGCCTCGCGGAAGTGGTGGTTGCTCATCGCCTCCTCGCGATCGACGGTGACCAGTTTCGAGAGCTCGAGGTCGTGGGTGGCGACGAGGAGGAGGATGCCGCGTGAGCGCAGCTTCCTGAGGATCGCTCTCGAGATCGCCAGACGCTCCTCGGAGTTGGTGCCGCGGAAGAGCTCGTCGAAGACGGCGAGGATGCGCGGGCTCTCTTCCGCCGCCCGCAACACGCGCAGCACGCGCTCGACCTCGACCTGGAAGTAGCTCTTTCCGTCATCGAGCGAGTCGCGGATGTTGATGTCGGTGTGCACCGCGAGCGGCGTCCAGCGGAACGATCGCGCGCACGTCGGGCCGCCGGCCCCGGCGAGGATGGCGTTGACCGCCACCGCCTTGAGGATGGTCGACTTGCCCGACATGTTCGAGCCGGTGATGATCCAGACGCGGTCCGCGCCGCCGAGCCGCACCGGGTTGCGGACGGCGCGATGGCGCTCGATCAGCGGGTGCGCGAGGGCAATGGCGTCGATCTGTGGCGCGTCGATCTGTGGCGCGTCGATCTGTGGCGCGTCGATCTCCGGTGTGTCTCGCTCGAGCGGCTCCGGCGCGCAGAAGTCGTCCTGCTCGACCAGCGGCCCCGAGAGCGACAGCAACGCCTCGAGCTCGCCGAGCGCTCCGATCGCGCGCTCGATCTCCTCCCGGCGCTCGAGCAGCGCGCGCTCCGAGAGCGGCAGCACGCGGAGCTCGAGCAGCGTGAATACGTTGATCACCTCGAAGAGGGGACCGTACTCATGCAGCGCGAGAATCGCCGCGTGCCGTCGCAAGCGGCGTGTCAGCGGTCTCAGACCGGAGAGCACCCCGCGGATCTCCCGCAGCTCGTCGCTCTCGAGCTCGGCCGCCGCCAGCTCCTGCGCCGCGGCGTCGATCGCCCGCAGCAGCGGCACGAGGAGGAGGACCCGGTCGCGCAGCGTGTTCGCCCGCTTGACGTGGCGGCCGATGAACGCCATGTTGACCACCAAGAAGACGAAGCAGAGCGCCAGCGCGGGGAGCCAGAAGAAGATGGTGATCAGCGCCGCGAGTCCCGCCGTCCCGAGGACATGCGCGCCGAGCAACACGAGGCGTGGATCGGTGAACACCCTCGGCGCGCGCAGCGATCCGGGGACCGACTCGAAACTCCGTTCCCGCAACCCGACGAGCGCCTCGAGGATCGAGTCGCGCGTGCCTGGTCTGGAGGCGAGCTCCCGCACCGCCGCCTGACGCACGCGGATGTCAGCGGGATCGAGGAGCGGTCGCGTCAGCATCCACCGCAGCCGCCTCGCGCCGAACACCGTGCTGGACGTGTCGAGAAAGCCGAAGAGCGTCCGCCCGCCGTCGAGGAGGGCGAGATCCTCGACCACGCCCGGATCGAGCTCGTGGTGCCGCGGCTCCGCCGCGAAGCCGCGCATTCCCCGCGCCAGCGGCGAGTCGGTCTCCTCGAGCTCCGGAGCCTGCCGTGGCCGTCGCCTCGACTGCTGGCGCTCGAGCGCTTCCCGCAGGAGCAGCGCGCGTGCGCGGAGCGTGTCCAGCCGTCGCAGGATGCGCGTGTGCAGCACGAGCGCCGCGACGAAGGCCGCGAGCGCCGGAGCGGAGAGCGTCGCGGGGTAGAGCGGCGACCAGGACCAGAGGATGAGTCCGGCGATGAACGCGAGGAACGTCAGCAGCCGGGCCACCGACCATCGACGGGCAAGGCGCTCGAGCTGCTCGACCTGGCCCTCGACGGTTGCAAGGCGCGCTTGCCCCGAGTCCGTCTCTGCGATCGTCACGTCGGGCTCCTTCACCGGCTCTCCGAGAAGAAGCGCCACGATCGCAGCCGGTGTGCGCCGTCATCGTCGCTCGCGACGGCCGGCAGGGGCGTCACGGCGATGTGCTTCCGGCCGATCGCCCATGCATCGGTGCCTTCCTCGGCGGTCGCGAACGTCAGATCGAGTCGGGGCACCAGCGTGATGCCATCGCCGTCATCGCGCCGCCTGTAAACGACGCGGAAGGCCGGCGGGCCGGGACGCGTCAGCATCGGCGCGCGCCAGGCCGATGGATCGCCACCGGGGAAGTTGACGTTGAGGAGGACCGGCGGACCGCCCCGCTCGAGCACCTCACGCAGGAGGAGCGCCGCCTGTTTGGCCGCCGCGGCGTACTCCTTCGAGCCGTAGGTCAGTGACAGCGCCACCGCGGTGACGCCCAGGTCGCGCGCCATCTTCGCCGCGCCGACGGTGCCGGAGAGTGCGATGTTCGTGCCGACGTTCTGCCCGCGGTTGATGCCGCTGACCGCGAGGTCGAACTTCCTGTCGCCGGCGAGCTCGTGGATGGCCAAGTGGACGCAACTGGCGGGCGAGGCGTCGACAGCCCACGCCGTCGCGCTCGACTTCTCGAGAGCGATGCGCCGCAGGGAGATCTCGCGCAGCGTCAGCGCCTGCGATGAGGCGCTGGCGTTCGCCGACGGCGCGGCGACGAGCACGTCCGCGAACGTCTCGAGCTCCGCGAGTATCGCGGCGAGGCCGGGCGACTCGACACCGTCATCGTTGGTCAAGAGAACGTACGGCCTCCTCGCGGGCGTCCGCGTCGGATTCTCGTACCAGACGACACCGAGCCCCGCCGTCTCCTCGCACGTCACCACGTCGAGATCGCCATCGCCATCGAGGTCGATCGGCGCCACGAGGTCGTACTTGATCCCCTCGACGCCGCTGATCTCTCGCGCCGCCCACCCGGTGTCTCCGCGCCGCGAGAGCCACGCGACGCCGGAGACGTCGCGCGCGTGCTCGCACGAGAAGATGACGTCGAGCGTGCCGTCGAGGTCGACATCCGCCGTCGCCACCGCCTTCCCCTTGCCCGACCGCTCCGGGAGCGGGATCGGCGTGCTCTCCCACCCGAGAGGCGTCCCGCCCGCGCGCCGGTGCAGCAGCAGCTCGTCGCCCTGGATCGCGGCGAGCACGTCGTCGCGGCCATCGCCGTCGAGGTCGCTCACGGTCAGGAACATCGGCTCGCGATCGCCGGCCCCGATGCGGTGCTCGGTCCACGGGTCGCCGGCCCGTCCGGGACCGGGATTCTCCAGCCAGAGGCAGCCCCGTCGCGGCCCCTTGCGATCCGACGCGACGATGTCGTCGTCACCGTCGCCGTCGACGTCGGTCGCCACCAGCGACATCACCCAGCCGGCGTCGCGGAGGCGTCGCCACCGCCACGCCGCCAGGTCGCGCGGATCGTCCGGCGACTCGAACCACCCGATGCTCGCGCCCGCGCCCTTCGAGCCGGCGACGAGATCCACGCCGCGACGCCCGTCGACCTGCACGGGCACCGTGAACATCCATCGCTGACCGCCGAGCGACGCCGGCAGCGGCTCCGCCCGCCAGGCGCTCTCTTCCAGGTACCGTTCGCGTTCGCGGGGCGCCCAGTGGACCGAGATCCTCTGCGTCCGGCCCTCCGACGCGCTGACGACGTCCATGGCGCCATCGCCGTCGAGGTCGACGAGCACGGCGTCTTCCGGGGAGCCCACCCGGCCCACCGTGACCGCGGGCCAGGGCTCGCGGCTCCGCGCCGGGCCGGGATTGATGGCGACGCGGACCAGCCCGCCCTCCTCCCAGGGCGTCGCGACGTCGGGCAGGCCGTCGCCGTTCGCATCGGCGAGCCGCACGCCGTCGGCGCCGCGGGAGGAGTCGTCGATCGTGTGCCGCTTCCAGGGCGCGCCGCGCTCGTCGGCCACGGCGAGGCCGGACGGTGGCGCGAGCGCCACGAGAGCGGCCGCGACGAGCATGGCCCGCGCACCGATTGAGAGAATCGAACGGTTTCCGGCCATCAGATCAGCGATCGGGCAACGAATTCTGTCCTCGTGGCAGTGTCCCCGTTTATCATAGTGCGACGGGACGACGAGGGAAGACCGGAAACGAAGAGAGATGATCACGGAGAAGGCACGTCCCATGCGCATTGTGCTCCCCACGCTGTTGCTGTCCCTGTCCGTTTTCACCGTGGCGCGCGCTCGCGACGGTGAGACTCCCCACGTGGTGCTGATCGGCGGCGACGCCGAGTACAGCTCGCGCGAGACCGTCGACGCGATCGCCGCCAGTCTGCGCGAGCGGTGGGGGTTTCGGACGACGGTGCTGAAATCGCACGTCGGGTCGATCGAGAACCCGGATAACCCGAACACCGAGATCCCCGGTCTCGAGGCGATCCGCACCGCCGATCTCCTGATCATCTACGTGCGCATGCGGAAGCCGCCGCGCGAGCAGCTCCAGATGCTCGACGCCTACTTCGCGGCGGGGAAGCCGGCGATCGGGCTGCGCACGACGACGCACGGATTCACCAACGATCGCGGCTGGTGCCCGCGCTACTTCGGCGGTCACTACTGGACTCACTTCGGCGGCACGACGACCGCCTACACGCTGCCGTCGGCCGACGACCACCCCATCCTGCGCGGTCTGCCGCGGCACCGCGAGCTGCGCAACTCGCTCTACGTCACAGTGCCGCTCTCGGACACCGCGACGCCGCTCGTCCTCGGCCGTCACGACGAGGCGACACCTCCCCAGGTCTACGCGTGGACCAACGAATACTGTCCCGGATCGCGGCTCTTCTTCTCGACCATGAGCCACCCCGAGGACATCGCCGACTCCTACAACCAGACGCTCCTCTACAACGCGGTCTTCTGGTGTCTCGGACGGGAGGTGCCGGAGGGCGGCGTGCTCGGGCTCGGCAAGAAGCGCGCGCGGACCGTGCCGGTCGAGACGGAGACGGCGCCGCCCGCGGACGCGCCGCCCGGAGCGGTGGTGCTCTTCGGCGGCGACGACCTGTCGCGCTGGGACTGGTGGTTCGGCGGCAAGGAGGGGCTCGCCGTCTACGGTCTCGACGAGCGCGCGCACAGCGGGGCGGGGCTGCAGGCCTTCGACGGGCCGCGCTGGAGGGTGGTCGATCGCTCGGTGGAGGCGGCGGTCGGCCGCGGCGACCTCATCACCAGGGAGCCGTTCACCGACTACCGGCTGCACCTGGAGTTCCTCGTGCCGCCGAGTCCGAAGGACGCGCCGCGGCTCTGGCGCGGCAACAGCGGCGTCTTCCTCAACGGCAGCTACGAGGTGCAGATCCTCGAGGGTGACGGCTCGAACGACGTGCTCAGCTGCGGCGCGATCACCGGCCAGGTCGCGCCGGCGGTCGACGCCGCGAGGGGCGCGGGGGAGTGGCAGAGCCTCGACATCACCTTCCGCGCCGCGCGTTTTCGCGGCGGCAAGAAGGCGAGCCGGGCGCGCGTCACCGCGCTGCTCAACGGCAAGAAGATCCATGACAACGTCGCGCTCGCTGACAACACGACGTGGGGCCTCCCGGAGGCCCGCGTCGAGAACGGCCCGGTCTCGGGGCCGATCCGGTTCCAGGCGGACAGCGGTCCGGTGCGCTTCAGGAACATCTGGGTCGAGCCGCTGTCGTTCCGAGAGGTGACGCGGGTCCTCCCCGACCGCCGTCCGCCGACAGGCAAGCCGTGGATCGACATGGACTACGGCCAGTTCCTGACGGCGTCGATCGAGGTTTCGAAGGGCAACATCGCACACAAGGGCGTCGCCATCCGCCTCGACGGCAGCGAGGGCGGCATCTCGAGCGGCAGCGAGTTCGTCGTCTTCGACACGGACACGCTGCGGTACGCCGCGGGCTGGGTCGGCCCGGACTTCATCGACTGGCGCAGCATCGTCTTCGACGGCTCGCACCAGACTCACCCACGCCTCCGCGGAGACCTCGTGTTCTCGAACCCGATCGCGCCGGGCTGGGGAAAACCCGGCGAGGGCGGCTTCGAGGACCCGCGCGTGCGCGGGCGCGACGGCGTCGCCTACGGGCCGCTGCCGCGGAGCTGGGCGCGATGGAAGGGGCTGTACGTTTACGGCGATCAGGTGGTGCTCTCGTACTCGATCGGCGGCGTCGACATCCTC
>JBFFXF010000062.1:0-30303 GCA_041569895.1 Planctomycetota bacterium
CCCCGAATCCGGGATCACGGCGCTCTCCTGACGCGCTGGCTCCCTGGCCGCGCGCGCGGGGAAGGGCACGCGCGTGCTGCGGAAGAAGTCGACGCGGTCGATGGAGTCGCCCTGACAGAGCGCCACGTGCCGCTGGATGATGTTTTCCAGCTCGCGCACGTTTCCCGGCCACTCGTACGCCTCGAGCGCCGCCCGGGCCTCCGGTGACAGCGACCTGACGTTCTTGCGCATCTGCGCGGAGTACTTGGCGAGGAAGTAGCCGGCGAGGAGCGGGATGTCGTCCTTCCTCTCTCGCAGCGCGGGCAGATAAATCGGAATGACGTTGAGCCTGTAGAAGAGGTCCTCGCGAAAGCTTCCCTTGCTCGCCTCCTCCTCGAGGTCCTTGTTGGTGGCCGCGATGATCCGCACGTCAATCGGCTCCGCCCGCGTGCCCCCGACCGGCCACACCTTTCGTTCCTCGAGGACGCGCAGCATCTTCACCTGCGTCGTCAGGCTCATGTCGGCGACCTCGTCGAGGAACAGCGTCCCGTGGTTGGCGGCCTGGAAGAGGCCCTTCTTGTCCTCGACGGCGCCGGTGAAGGCGCCGCGGACGTGACCGAAGAGCTCGCTCTCGAGCAGCGACTCGGTGAAGGCGCTGCAGTTGACCGACAGGAAGATCTTGTTGCGCCGGTACGAGCGGTAGTGCACCGACCGCGCGACGAGCTCCTTGCCGGTGCCGCTCTCCCCCTGGATCAGGACCGTGCTGTCGGTCGGCGCGATGCGCTTGATCATCTCGAACACGTCCTGCATCAGGGAGTTGTTGCCGATGATCTCGGTCTTGTAGCTCAGGTCGCCGCGGATCTCCTCTGGCGAATTCTTCAGGATGAGACGCTGCTCGAGCGCACGGCAGACCACGGAGCGGATCACCTCGGTGTCGAACGGCTTGCGGATGTAGTCGTACGCGCCCAGCCGCATCGCCTCGACGGCGCTGTCCCAGGTCGAGAACGCCGTGATCACCACCACCGGTATCTCCTCGTCGGCCTCCTTGACCTTCTTGAGGAGGGTGACGCCATCGATGCCCGGCATCTTGAGGTCCTGGATCACCAGATCGATGCGATCCGCCTCCGCCTGGAGCGTCTGCAGGGCGGCGTTCCCGTCGGTCGCCTCGAACACCTCGAAACCCTCGTTCTTGAGGACGATCGACAGCAGCTCGCGCATGCTGTCCTCGTCGTCCACGACGAGGATCCCGAGCCCTCTCAGGTTCTCCGACGAGATCGTCTTGTCGTGGTCCTGCATGGTCAGGTGCTCCTGCCGTTCGCCCTGGTCAGACGACGGCCTCCAGCTCGCTCTCCCTGTCACTCTCCGTCTCGCGCTCGTCGGCGGGCGCGTTGTGGGCGGGGAAGACGATCGAGAACCGCGTCCCCTTGCCCTCCTCGCTGCGGACTCGGATCGTCCCGCCGTGGTCGTGCACGATGCGGTGGACGATCGCCAGCCCGAGTCCGCTGCCGCTCTCCCGGCTCGTGAAGAACGGCGTGAAGATCTTGTCCAGCTTGTCGGCGGCGATGCCGACGCCGTTGTCCTCGACGGCGAGCTCGATGCCGGGCGTCTCGTTCCCTCGCGTCACGGCACCGTCGGTCTGGAGCAGCGGTTGACGTCTCACCACCACGCGGACGACGCCCGTTCCCGGCGGCGTGGAGAAGAGCGCGTTCAGACCGAGGTTCATCACCACCTGCTGGATCTTCTCGCGGTCGCCGAGGATCTGCATCTTCCCGGTGGCGCGCTCGAACTCGATCGAGCGGTCCTGGAAGCTCTGGTGGTTTCTGAGCAGGATGAGGGTCGCCTCGACAACCTCCACGACGTCGATCGGGTCCGTCGGACGCGAGCTCTTCCGTGTGTAACACATGAACTCCTCGATGATCCGGTCGAGCCGGTCGGACTCGCGGCAGACGATCTCGACCAGCCGCGAGCAGCCGCTGTCGTCGAGCTGCATGCGACCGATCTCCTGGACGCAGCCCCGGATCGAGGCCAGCGGATTGCGGATCTCGTGCGCGATCCCGAGCGACATCTCGTAGAGCTCCTCGAGCTGCCGGATGCGCCGTTCCGCCTCCTGCACCTCCTTCTTGAGCGCCAGGTCGGTGAACAGCCCGATGCGGCACCGCAGTCGGCCGCGCTCATCCGTCACGCTGGTCACGGTCACCTCGATGCTCTTCGACTTGCCGGCGTCGGTGTTGATCTCCACCTCGGATCGCCAGTGGTCGCGGTGCAGCAGCGCGTCGCGGACGGGAAGCAGGGCGTGGTCGAGCACGTGCTCCAGTCGCGCGCCCACCGGAACCAGATCCGGTCTGAGGCCGAATATCTTTCGCGCCTCGCTGTTCAGCAGCAGGACTCGACCGTCGCGGTCGGTGGCGATGATTCCCTCGCACATGTTCTCGAGGATCTCGTGGTGCAGCTTCTGGACACGAATCAGCCCGGTGGAGATCTGCGACCCGAGGATGGCGACCATGTGGAGGGCGAGTCCGACGGCGATCAGATACGTGAGTACGAAGTTGAACTGGTGTTCCTTGAATGCCCACGGCATCTCGAGCGAGTCGACCGGGAAGTAGCCGTACGCGTGTCCGAGGGTGGTCACCGCGAGGAACGTCGTCGCGAGGCTCGCGAAGATGATGGCGCCGCGCAGCGAGACGACGTTGCACGCGCTGAAGAGCGCGACGAAGAGGATGGGACAGAAGACGCTGGCCACGCCGCCCGTGGCGCCCGTCAACAGCGCGCCGACAACGAAGTCCACGGTCACCTGCGACTGCAGGAACCAGGGCTTCCGCCCCCAGCGCGCGAAGCTGATGAGCGACAGCAAGCCGAAGACCAGGTAGGTGCCGAGCAACGTGTAGAGAAAGCGGAAGGCCGGCTCCTTCCGCGTCGGCTCGATCCCGACCTGATAGACGGCCACCAGCCCCAGCGCCATCAGAACGATGGCGAACCGGAAGATGAGATACTTCTCGATCCGCCTGCGCTGCAGGCTCGGCTGCTGGAGCAGGTCCACGATCAATGTCCCCCATGACTCAGACCCAGTTCCCCCGCCCGGTCACAGGGCCCGGCGTGTCGCCGGACCCCGCTCGGTCACTTGCCGCTGAGCGATCCGACCATCTTGAAAATCGGCAGGAAGATCGCCATGACCATGCCGCCGACCAGGAAACCCATGACGCCGATCAGCAACGGCTCGATGAGCGATGTCAGTGACTCGACGGTCGTCTTGACCTGCTGGTCGTAGAAGTCCGCGATCTTGCCCAGCAACGACTCGAGCGCGCCGGACTTCTCACCGATGGAGATCATTCGAGTCACCATCAGTGGAAAGACCCGGCTTCGCGCCAGCGGTTCACCCAGTGTGTCTCCCTGTCGCACGCTGTCGCTCGCATTGTCAATGGCGTTCGACAGCAGCTTGTTGCCGGTCGTCTCTGAGACGATCTCCAGCGCGCCGAGGATTGGAACACCGCTCTGGATCAGCGTTCCGAACGTGCGCGAGAACCGCGACAGCGCGACCTTCAGGAAGAGCGGCCCGAAGATCGGCATGCGTAGCAGCATCCAGTCCTTGAGGTACGCGCCGTGCGAGGTCTTGAAGTACGACCAGATCCCGACTCCGAGCGCGACGCACACGAGCGACCAGATCAGGAAGTTCTCCTTGAGGACGAGCGACGTCGCCAGCAGCGCGGTCGTGACTCCCGGCAGCTCGACGTCCATGCTGTTGAACATCTCCTCGAACTTCGGAATGATGAAAACGAGGAGGAAGAGAGTGATGCCCAGGACCATCACCAGCGAGATCACCGGATAGGTCATCGCCGACTTGATCTCCGCCTTCAAACGCGCGGACGCCTCCTGGTACTCGGCCAGGCGCAGTAGCACGATGTCGAGCTGACCGCTCGCCTCGCCCGCCCGGATCATGTTGACGTAGATCTTCGGGAAGACCCGCGGGTACTTGCCCATCGCCTGCGACAGGTCCTTTCCGCTGCGGACCTCCGTGACGATGTCCTGGAGGAGGAGACGGAACCCGAAGTTGTTGGTCTGCTCGGCGAGGATCTCGAGCGCCTCGACGAGCGGGATACCCGAGCTGATCATGGTGGAGAGCTGTCGAGTGAAGACCACCATGTCGTTGGTCTTCACCCGGACCGCCGAGGCCTTGACGCTCTTCTTGCCGCCGACGGAGAGGCTGAAGAACCCGCCTCCTTCCCCGCCGCCGCCGCCGCGCTTCTGGGCCAGGCCGATGATGATCAGACCCTGGCGTCTCAGGTCGCCGACGGCATCGGTCTCGTTCTGGGCGTTGATGCTCCCGGTGACCATCTTGCCCTGAGGATTTTTTGCCTTGTAGTGGAACTGAGGCATCGTCTCTGTCTCACCTCGAGTGGGAAATCCCTTCTCCGATTCTCATATCAGTCGCCAACCGTCACACGGAGGATCTCCTCGATCGTGGATTTTCCTCGCATCAGGTTGAGAATGCCGGCACGCCGCAGCGTGATCATCTTTTGCTCGAGCCCCTTCGCCCGGATGTCGAGCGCCGTCGCCCCGTCGACGATGAGCCTCCTCATCGGCTCGTTCAGCGGCAGCGTCTCGAGGAGGGCGAATCGACCCTTGTACCCACCGGCGCAGCGCGGGCAGCCGACCGCCTCGAAGAGCTGGATCTTCTTCGAGAGGTCTTGCTCGAGGAACCCGAGCTCCAGCAATCGATCCTTGGCCGGCAGCTTCTTCATCGGGCGCTTGCACTCCGAGCAGAGCCCTCGCGCCAGACGCTGCGCGGCGACGCACATGACCGATGACGCGACCAGGAACGGGTCGACACCCATGTCGACCATTCGAGTGATCGTCGATGGCGCGTCGTTGGTGTGCAGGGTCGAGAAGACCAGGTGACCGGTGAGCGCCGCCTTGACGGCGATCTCGACCGTCTCCTGGTCGCGGATCTCGCCGAGGAGAATCGTGTCGGGGTCCTGTCGCAGGATCGATCGCAGCGCCGCCGCGAAGGTAAGTCCCCGCTTGACGTTGACCTGCACCTGGTTGACGCCGGCGAGCTGGTACTCGACAGGATCCTCGACGGTGACGATGTTGTCCTCCGGGCTGAGGACCTCCTTGATGGCCGAGTAGAGAGTCGTCGATTTTCCACTTCCGGTCGGTCCGGTGACCAGCAGCATGCCGTAAGGCTGGCTGATCGCGAAGCGGATGTCCTTGAGCGCCTTCTCCTCGAATCCGAGGTTATCGAGACTGAGGCTCAGGTTGCTCGAATCGAGAATTCGAAGCACGATCTTCTCGCCGTGGATCGTCGGCAGGGTCGAGACACGGAAGTCGACCTGCCGGCCCTCGATTCGCAGCTGGAACTTGCCGTCCTGCGGCTTGCGGCGCTCGGCGATGTCGAGACCGCACATGATCTTGATACGGCTGGCGATGGAGTTCGCCATCTTCTTGGGCGGGCTGAGCGCCTCGCGGCACACGCCGTCGACCCGGTACCGCACACGGATGATCTTCTCCTGCGGCTCGATGTGGATGTCGCTCGCCTTCGACTTGAGCGCGTTGTAGATGATCAGGTTGACCAGCTTGACGACGGGGGCCTGGTCCTCGCCGCTCTCGTCGTCGATGTTGAGGTCCTCGACCTGGTCCTTGTTCTCCTTGATGTCGATATCGGGGTCGGTCATGTTGTCCAGGAAGTCCTGGACCATCTTGCCGCCCTTGTTGTAGATCTCGGGGATCGCCCGCTTGATGCTGACGTCGGTCGACAGCACCGGACGGATCGTGCAGCCCGTGACGATCTGGATGTCGTCGAGCTTCAGGATGTCGAACGGATTCGACACCGCGAGCGTCAGGATGTTCCCCAGCTTGAGGATCGGGATCACCTGGTAGTAGTTGGCCAGGTTCTCCGGCAGGAGCTGCCTCACCGCCTCGTCCGGGGCCAGCTTGAAGACGTTGACGGGAGGCAGGTTGGTCTCCTCCGCCAGCGTCAGGATGAGGTTCTCCTCGCCGATCTTCGAGTCCTCGATCAGGACCTCGGTGAGCGACTTCTCCTCCTGGCTCGCCTTCTGGATCGCGGACTCGAGTTCGCTCCTGTCGAGCTTCTTGCGCTTCTCGAGGATCGCGGCTAGCCGCTTGTCGAACTTGCCGATCGCCATCGATTCAGTTCATCCCTCTCGGGCTGGTTGTTTCAGGATTGACGCTGGAAGATCCGCCTGAGGTCTTCCGGATCGGTCGTCCTGTTGAGCGCCTCGTCGTACGTGATCAGGTGTTGTCGGTAGAGGTCGAAGAGGGCCTGGTTCATCGTCTTCATGCCGTACTTGCCGCCGGTCTGGATGATCGACGTCAGCTGGTGCACCTTGTCCTCGCGGATCAGTGTCCGGATCGCCTGCGTCGCGATCATGATCTCGCACGCGAGCACCCGGCCGCGGCCGTCGGCTCTCGGGACCAGCTGCTGGCAGAAGACCGCCTGCAGCGTGAACGACAGCTGCGTGCGGATCTGCGCCTGCTGGTGGGACGGGAAGACGTCGATGATCCGGTTGATCGTCTGCACCACCTCGTTCGTGTGCAGCGTCGCGAACGTCAGGTGGCCCGTCTCGGCGATCGTCAACGCCGCGGAGATGGTCTCCTGGTCGCGCATCTCGCCGATCATGATCACGTCGGGGTCCTGGCGCAGGACGGTGCGCAGCGCGTTATTGAAATTGTGCGTGTCCGCCGTGACCTCGCGCTGGTTGACGAGGCAGCACTTGTTGCGGTGCACGAACTCGATCGGGTCCTCGATGGTGATCAGGTGGTCGTTCCTGGTGCGGTTGATGTAGTCGAGCATTGCCGCGAGGCTGGTCGACTTGCCGCTTCCGGTCGCTCCCGTCACCAGGACGAGACCCTTCGGCCGCATGCAGATGTCCTCGCACATGTCGCCGGGAAGGCCGAGGTCGGCGATCGTTTTGATCTCGAACGGGATGACTCGCAGCACGGAGGCCACCGTGCCACGCTGGTAGAACACGTTCGTGCGGAATCGCCCGAGACCGGCGATACCGAATGACATGTCGAGCTCGTGTTCCTTCTCGAATTTGAGGATCTGCTCGTTGTCCAGGATGCTGTACACGAGCCGCTGCGTCGTCTCGGGATCGAGCACCTCCTGCTCGGTGCTCACGAGGCTGCCGTTGATGCGCATCATCGGCGGCGCGCCTGCCGAGATGTGCAGGTCAGATCCTCTCCTGTCGACGAGTTGCTGGACCAGTTCCTCGATCGTGACCATGCCACTCCCCTGCTTGGTGAGACCCGGCGTTTTGGAGCGACCCACGAGCGGATGTCGCGCCCGGACGGACCGTTCCCGCATCGAGACCACGCCTCCGGCGGGCTCGGACGCCACGGAAGAGTAGCATCCCCGTCGTAAATTGTCGGTTGACCGGGTTTATGGGAAGCAGACGGGCCGTGATGGCAGTCTCACGCAGGTTTCGCGGAGTGACGCGGAGTGTCAGGCGGGAATGCGACGGGAGGGCGCAGAGCGCGCGGGGGGCGGACCGCGCCCCGCTCCCGCGAGGGGAACGGGGCGGGCTGGCCGAACGGAGATCAGGCGCTCTCGTCGAGGATGAGGATCTCGACGCGGCGGTTGCGGCTCTTCGACCGCGCCGACGACCCGGCCTCGCGCGGCCGATAGTATGCGAAGCCGGCGGGATAGACGCGGTGCGGGCTGACGTTGCCGCTCTCGACGAGGTATCGGACCACCGAGCAGGCCCGCGCGGTGGAGAGCTCCCAGTTGGTCGGATAGAGGTTCCGCACCTTGCGGATCGGCGTGTCGTCGGTGTGGCCCTCGACGCGGATCAGCTTGCCCGCATGTCGCGTGTTGAGTATGCGCGAGACCTGCGAGAGGATTCGCTTGCCCTCGCTGGACAGTGTCGCCTTGCCGAGCGGGAAGAACACCGCGTGGTCGAGACGCACGACCGTGCCCTCGTCGGTCTTCTCCGCCTCGAGGCCCATGTCGGTGAATTCCTTCGTCGCCGACATCGACGCCGTGACGATCGCCGTCTTGGGCGCGCTGTCGCCCCGGTCACGCAGGCGCGCGATCTCCTCATCGCGTGACTGGAGCTGTCGCTCGAGCTCGGCAACGTCCTGCTCGAGCTGGTTGTAGCGACTGACGAGCCGCTCGTTGGCCTCCTTGAGACGACGGTTCGACTCCTTGAGCTGGGTCAGCGTGCAGCTGCTCGAGGAGACGAGGAGCGCGGCCATGGCGGCCACGAGGCAGGACGACCTCAGAACTGAGATCCCGGACATCGAGACACCTCCTCTGCGGCGCCGTCGAAACGGTGCTCGTCGACGCCATTTCTCTTCAACGCGTGGTTCTCGGCACGCGTCTCTTCTTCTTCCCCGGGGCCCGCGACTCGGGTCGCGGAGGCGCCGGCGGGTGTCCCGGCCGGGCGCTCCCCGGGCGCGCTCACGACGGGTTCTTGTCGCAGAATGGCTTATCGGAAACAAGTATTTTTTTGGAAATTCGCCCTCTGGCGGGGGCTCCAACGTCAGCGGAACAGCCCGAGGTACCACTCGAACGCGCGCCGGAGCGCCGCCGGGAAGAGGATCACCAGCAGGCAGCCGAGCGAGAGGAACGGCCCGAACCAGAGGTAGCGGCTCCTCGTGATGGCGAGCCGCGCCACGCCCACCATGGAGCCCAGCAGGCACGCGAGCGCGAACCCGGCGAGCACGCCGATCCAGCCGGCGAAGCCGCCCAGGAGGCCCATCAGCTTGACGTCACCGAATCCCATCGCCTCCTTGCGAAAGAGCACGCGACCGGCGATCCCCACCGAGAGCACGAGCGCCGATCCCGCCGCCATGCCGGCGAGCGCCGATGCCAGACTGATGACGCGCGGGTGGAGCGCCCACTCGGGGCGCACCGCCACGGCCCACGCGACCGGCACGACGGTGCCGGCGAGAACGCTGGCGAGCGCGCCGTCGCGCAGCGGCTTCGGCTCGCCCGGATGCGTCAGGCGCCAGTAGAGCCGGAATCCGTGGAGCCCCGCGGTGGCGCCCGCCGCGGCGAGGACGGCGCCGACGAGCGCCGCCGGCTCCGGCTCGCGGAGAAAGCCGGGCACGAGATCGGCCGCCGCGAGCCCATCCCCGGTGACCGCAAGCAGGCGCCAGATCGTCCCGTCGGCCGGACGCGTGTGCAGCTCCGGCACGAGCAGCGCGACGGCGGGAACGAGCATCATGCCGCCGAGGGTGATCTCGTCGGGGAGGATGCGCAGATCGATGTCGATGAAGGACGCGACGACGAGCGCCGAGACCAGCGCGCCGAGCACCAGGAGCTCCGGCCAGCGCGGATCACCCGGGTCGAGGAACTTCGCCGCCAGCACGGCGAAGAGCATCGCGGTCAGCGCCTCGACGATGAGGTACCGCACCGAGATCGGCGCGCGGCACGCCCGGCAACGACCGCCGAGCGCCAGCCAGCTCAGCATCGGGATGTTGTCGTACCACGGGATCGCGGCGCCGCACGCGGGGCAGTGGGAGCGACTTGGCGACGAGAGCGACAGGCCCTCGCGCGGCAAGCGCCAGATGCAGACGTTGAGGAAGCTGCCGAGCGTCGCCCCGAAGATGGCGGCGAACGAGATCGCCAGGAAGTAATAGACGGGGTCGAGCTCCGCGAGGTCGAACACGCTTCACCTTTCTCAATGGCCCGGCATCGAAATCGAATCACCGGCCGCCGGCTCAGCTCAGGAATCGGCCACCGGCCCGCTCTCCTCCACCAGTTTCGCGATCGACCGCGCGCAGCGCTCCGGCGAGTCGCCGGCATCGGTGATCACCTCGGCGTGCGACGCCCCGCGGTAGAGCGGCTCTCGCGATCGCAGCACCTCCTCCACCTCCTCGACGGCCGTTCGGCCGGCGAGAGCGGGACGCGAGGAGCGCGTCGCGGGATCGTTCTCGAGCCGACGGCGGATGGTCGCCGGGTCCGATCGCAACCAGACGACGAGCCCGCTGTCCCGCATGCGTCGGACGTTCGAGTCGCGCAGCACGATGCCGCCTCCGGTGGAGACGACCGCCGGCCCGCCGCTCTCGAGCGCGTCGCAGAGCTCCTCGAGGCACGCCGCCTCGCGCTCGCGGAAGACGGCCTCGCCCTGTCGCTCGAAACACTCGGCGATCGAGTGGCCGAGCGCCTCCTCGACGAGAGCGTCCGTGTCGTGAAAGGGCACGCCGAGCGTCCTCGACAGGAGTCGACCGATGGTCGTCTTTCCCGTCGCGCGGTACCCGATCAGGAAGACGGATCGACGTCTCGGCACCGGGTCCCCCACGCCGGCTCGCTCCCCGTTATCCGGGGACCTTGCCGAGCGTCACCTTCACCTCGACGGTGTCGTCGCCGCGCCGCACGACGATCGACACGCCGCTGCCGGCGAAGGTGCCCTCGAGTCCCTGTATGACGTCGTCGATCGTCTTGATTTCGACGCCGTTGACGCGGAGGATCACGTCGTCCCTGCGCAGCCCGGCTCCGGCGGCGGGTCCGCCCTCGGCCACCTCGCTGATGGCGACGGTGTCGTTGTCGAGCTCCTGGGCGGTGAGGCCGAGGTGGCCCTTCTCCTTCTTCGCGGGCGCCGCCGCGTAGACCTTCGGCTCGAAGCCGTCGTGCGCCGCGACCTTCTGCCCGTGCGCGCCGAGACGCACGCCGTCGAGGGCGATCTTCCGGTCGCCGCGCCGGACGAGGAGATCGATGGCGTCGCCGGAGACCTTGCCGGCCAGGGCGGCCTTGAGCTCATCGATCGTCTTGAGCTCGTTGCCGTTGACGGCGGCGATGACGTCGTTCACGGCGACGCCGTACGCCTGCGACGCGGTCCCGTCAGTGACGGCGAGCACCACCAGCCCGGTGTCGAGCTCCTCGACCCGCACTCCGAGAACGGCGGGCTTGCCCTGGAAGCCCGACTTCGTTCCCGACGCGACGAGCTTCGCCTCGCCCGGCTTCGCGCCGGCGATCGCCTCGACGCTGACGGTCGCGTCGCCGCGCTTGACCTGCATCTTGAACGAGTCGCCCGCCATGATCTTCGTGAAGGCCTCCTTGAGGTCCTCGAGGCTGTCGGTATTCTGCCCGTTGACCGAGACGATGCGGTCCTCGAGCTGGAGCCCGGCGACCGCGGCGGTGAGACCGTCGTCGATCTCCTTGATGACAAGGTCCTTCTCCGGCGTCTCCTCGACGAGGATGCCGAAGCGCGCCGGGGCCTTCGGCTTCGGCTCCGGCTTCGGCTCCGGTTTCGGCTCGGGCTTCTTCTCGGGAGCGTCCGCGACCTTCGGCGCCTCGACGGTGGCGAGGTACTCCTCGCGATCGCCGAGCGTGACCTGCTGCTCGATCCTGTCCTCGCCGCGCCGCACGATCACTCTCAGCGACGCGCCGGGCCTGTGCGAGCGCACGGCCGCCTCGAGCGTCCTCGAGCTCACCTCGCGGTCGCCGACGGCGAGGATGATGTCGCCCGGCTTGATCCCCGCCTTCTCGGCCGGTCCGCCCGGGTAGAGACGAACGACCTCGGCGCCCCGCGCGTCACCAGCGGGATCGGCGTGCGAGATGCCGATGAACGCGCGCGAGAGCTTCTCCGGCGCATCGGCGGGCTTCGGCTTCGCCGCGAGCTCCTCGAGCCGTCGCTCGAGCGCGGCGAGCGCCTGCTGGCGCTCCTTCATGCGCGCCTCGAGGGCCGTGAGATCGCCGCGCAACTTGGCGACCTCATCCTCCTTCTTCTTCAGCGCGTCGCTGGCCTTCTTCAGGCTGGCGTCGAGCTCGGCGATCTTCGCGTCGCGCTTCTTGAGATCCTCGGCGTGCTCCTTCTGGAGCGCCTCGATGCTCGACTTGACGATCTTCTGGATCTGCTCGGCGAGCGCACCCTGGACTTTCTCGGCGGGATCCTGCGCCGGCAGCGCCCGCACGAAGAGGACCATGGTGACGAGCGCGAGAACACTGATGGATCGACTCTTCATGGCGACAAGCTCCTCCGTTCGGAGCGGGCACGGGAGGCCCGCTCGAGAGATCAGCGCAGCCGGGCGCGACGCGCGACGGCGCCGGCGAGTTCGCAATCGGACTCCAGATACGACAGTTGTACCGGCCCGCCGGTCCGCGCTCAAGGCTGCTGGCTGATGTTTCTGCGCCGATTTTTCCGGCGCCTCTCCGGCATCTCTATCGGCAGCATCCCCACTGCACGCCAGAAGCGGACGCGCGCCCGCGTCGAGGCCTACAAAGGAGTTGCATTCGCCCCGCCCTTCTCCTATCCTCTCGGGTCTCGCTCGGGCGCCCGTCGCCCCCATCCGAGACGCGCACCCATCGCTCCGGGAACAGCTCCGGGAACAGTTCCGGGAAGATCCGGGGAGACACGCGTCGAGGAGCCACTGCCGAGGTGGCGGAATTGGCAGACGCGCTAGGTTGAGGGCCTAGTGGACTTTATTGTCCATGCGGGTTCAAGTCCCGCCCTCGGCACCACAAAAACACCACCGCCCGGACGCCCGTCCGGGCGGTTTCGTTTGCTGCCCCCGACCCCGGACCCGGTCCCGAAGGCGATCGAGGTCGCGCCGGTGGTCGACGTCGGGGCCGGGGCCGTCGGGGTCGGAGACCGGGTGCGGTCGGCCAGGCGCCCGATTTCTTACTGGAGCCTCCCCGCCTCGAGCAGGCGGCGCCGGCGGCATGAGCGGACACTCCCTCCATGAAGGGGGCCCGCGCCACCCCGGCCGGGTCGCCTGATCCGCGGCGTGGCTCTCGCCTGGAATCACTGTGGACAGTGCTCCGGCGGCGTCTGGCAGGTCTCTTCGTCCGTCGGCAATGTTCCAGGGCCGCAGTCAGGAAACGGGTGAATTGGCGGAGGGCCTCCGATGAAGAGGTAGTTGAGGAGGTACGACGCGTCGGAGATGTCCGCGCCGACGTCGCCGTTGGTGTTTGCGACGGCGACACAGCCCGGGATCGGTCCGCCCAGAAACAGCCAGTTGAGGATGCACACAGCGTCGGAGATGTCGACCCTGCCGTCGTCGTTGCAGTCACCGCGCCGGAATCTCGGTCGCCCGCCCAGAATCGGCCCCGAGCTTACCCAAGTCCTGTCGACGTGTCCGAAAGGCGGAAGTGTGATCAAGAGATTCCCTTCCAGGTCGTAATACTTCACGTCTTCATCGCAACCTGCCCAGACGCCGCTCCCGCTTGGGTCAATCGCCAGGCTCCACACACCGATCTCAGGAGTGCTCATCAGGTGGTTTCCTGCGGAGTCGTACTTGTTGAGACTTCCTCCAGCAACCCATAGATTGCCTGTGGAATCGATTCTGATGCACCACGGCGAATAACCAGCATTCACCTCTTGGAGAACGACCCCCTCTTGTGAGACCTGAAGCAGACGATCCACTGATCCGCTGACGTGTGAATGCCGTCTCTCGGCGATCCAGGCCGAGCCGTCTTCAGCGATGTCCACTGATACCGCACTCCAGGCAATGGGATCCATACTCCAATCCAGAGCCAAATCCAGTGAGTATCTCTGTATCGTAGAGCCGACTGCCCAGAGGGCCTGGTGAGAATCGTCAACCACCAAATCGATTCCACCCCCTTCAGTTCTGGTCACGACGTTCCCGTCGCTATCTATCTTCAAGATCTCGGCACCGTGGATGGTGGGTCCGGCCAATCCGAACATGCTCCCGGTTGCGGAAACGGCGATAGCCGTTATGTCGTCAATGGGAACGCTGAACACCTCTTCTCCCTGTGAATCGAATCTCCGCAAAACCTCGTTAACAAAATCAGATGCCACAGCTCCGCCGTCGAGTGTTGTCGAAAGCAAGCGCGGAGCACCTATGTACTGGGCTATATTGAAATCTTCGATGGAGGCCAGAATCTCTCCGGAAGGGCTGTAGAGCCGAAGAAAATCTCCGAACGGGGGATTTCGGAAATCCGGATCTTCGTTGTGTAGGACCCATACCGAAGATCGTGTTGCTCCCTGAGCAACGGCAGCAGCGGAGGTCGCTATGGCTACGCCAAAAAGAAAACTCTGCACAATTCTTTGAATGAGCATGGTTCACGCCCTCAACCAATTGAAGAGTGAAGAACCGTCCTCTTCCCCGTTGCACTGTGGCGTTCGGCTTGTCATGCATGCCTCCTGGACCGGACTCCTTTTTTTCCGCATGCCCTGAACTATTTCCTGTTCGTAGGCAGTTTCTTCTGCTGATCGTGAGATGCAAAAGTCTCGCCCCCCGATTCTCGCGAGTGTTGTTCCCCCTCGGCCGATTTCCGACACCTCGACGGCGTGCGTCGAAACCTCATTTGGAAGAACCTCGAAAGATGGGTGGCCCGTGGCACGGCCCGCGTCGAGGAATTCAGCGCCGTCCTCAGACGATGAGGGGTCCGGAAAATGTCTCCTGGCGCTGGAGAAATTCCACGACCCCACCTCGCTCCGACGAAGTTCGTCGAAGGACTCGCTTCTCGGGGTTCGCGGGCCGGCGTAGAGCCCGACTACTGAAGCCTCCCCGCCTCGAGCACGCGGAGCGTGCGCCGCTCAAGGTGGCGCCGGTAGCGGTCCTGCGCGCGCATGCGGCGCGCGCCGCCCGCGTCGAGGCAGTGCGATAGGCCTCGCGCCATTGGATCGCTGCTGTGAGCCACGCCCACGAGCACCCGCCGTGCAATGCGCGCGTCTCGCGCGGATCGCACGGTCGACGGTAATCGCCAGCTTTGCGTGCCTCCCGTCGCCTTTCTGGCCTTGCCCGGGCTGTTTCTGCGTGCCACCATGGTCGGCGAGCGAGCCCGCATTTGGGGCCGCCGATCCTTGGTACTTTCGGCGGCTTGGGGTCATGAGGCCGAAGTTCTCCCTCACAGTCTTTTGTGTTCTCTACCTACCCTTGATGGGAGCCGCGGTAGCTTCGATCCCGACGTCCGAATACAACGCCTCCTTCGAAGTCATCGCCTCGCTCGCGTTCGTCGCGTTGCTGTTCTCGATCGGGCCCCCACCAGGTCGCCGGTAGAGGACTCTGCTGCAGACAGCGCGTGCTCGCGCCTCGGGTATCGAATAGGATCTCTTGCGGACTGGAGGGGAGCCACTGGCAGAGCCGGCGCCAGTCCGGTAGAGCGCTCTCCGTCGATCGGGCTCCGTCATCGGTCTCGGTCATCGGAACTCGGCCCTCGGAATCGGTCATCGGTCTCGGCCATCGGAATCGGAGTCGGAATCGGATCTCGGAGTCGGACTCCGCTGGCTCGGCACCGACGGTGGTCGTGTCAGGGACCGCGAGGGTTTTCGGGCACGGGACCGGGGACGGGACCGGGACCGGGGACGGGACCGTCGGTATCAAGTCTCAATCCGACCGCCTACTCCCCCTCCCCACCCCGCACCCACGCCTCGTTGAATGCCGCGTGCTTCATGCTCTTGCCGCCCTCGACGAAGTAGCTGTAGACGGCGTGGATGGTGCCGTCGCGGCCCTGGGTGACCGCGGGGTAGTGGTAGCCGCCGCTCTCGTGGCGCTCGAGGTGGCGGGTCCATTTCCAGGTGCGGCCCTCGTCGTTCGACAGCGAGACCGCGAGGCTCCGGCGGCCGCTCAGGGTGTCGTTGTAGATGAGCAGCCAGTGGCCGCTGGCGAGTCGCAGCCCGTCGAGGCCGGAGCCCGGGTTCGGCAGGTCGCTGACGCCGACCGGGCCCCAGGTGAGGCCGTCGTCGGTCGACTCGGAGACGCGGATGCGGTCGAGCGGGCCGTTCTCGCGCATGTAGGCCAGCAGCGTGCCGTCCTCGCGCCGGAGGACCGCCGGCTGGATGCTGCCGAAGCCGGCGAGGGGCTTGCTCGGATACCACGTGGCGCCGTCGTCGTCGCTCACCGCCATGATCGAGACCGAATAGGTATCGGAGTAGAGCGGCAGGAGCATGCGGCCACTGGGCAACACCGTCGGCTTGCAGCGCGGCTGCCACCCGAGGCGGCTGCTCAGCTTGTCGCGGATCAACTCGCGGAACTTCTCGAGCCGATCGCCCTCGACGTCCTCCGGCTTGCGTGACTCGCCGCCGAGCTTCATGCGTTCCTCGAGACCGCGGAACATGTCCTCCGCGAAGTCCCTCGGCGCCAGCGGGATGATTCCCTGCCACGTCCAGCGCGGCGGCCCCTCGTCCTGGTAGTCGGTCGAGACACGGTACATCGTCAGGCACGACTCCCACGTGTTGGCGATGACGATCGGCCAGAAGAGCCAGAGGCGCTGCTTGCGATCGATGAAGAGCGCCGTGTTGCCGTCGGGGAAGCCCGGGTGGTCCGCCCACACGGTCGCGTCGCCCCACTTCGACTCGCCGCGGCGCAAACGCGCTCCCCAGACCGCGACGTCGTCGGCCCTGCGCTCGCCGGAGCCGCGATACCACGAGACCAGCAGGTCGCCGTTGGGACACTCGACGATGCCGGGCGCGTGGTTGTGCTCGCGGCGCAGCGGGAAGATGAGCTCCGCGCGGTGAAACGGCTTCTCCGCCGGCGCCGCGCTGGCTGCGCGGCCGGCGGCCTTTCTCGCTCGCGGGTTCTTCAGGTAGTACATCAGTCCGTCCTCCGCTCCGATGAGCAGGTCGGGGATGCCGTTGCGGTCCCAGTCGACGGTCGTCGGGCACGTCGTGTGTCCGGCGAGCGTGCGCTCGCCGAGCCGCGTGCCCCGCTCGAAGATGAGACCGCCGGTGTCCCGCATGACGTCGATCGAGACGCTGTTGACGAGCAAGTCGAGCCGACCGTCCCCGTCCCAGTCGGCGAGCGTCATCTTGCGCCGCCCGCTCCGGCCCGCGCGTCCGGCATTCAGCCGGAGCGGCGATCGCGGCGCCACCGTCTCGATGATACGGTGCTTGGAGTCGAAGACCGCGCCGTCCGCGCTGCGGAAGACGCGCTCGGGCGGACGAAGGATCAGCGAGTCGCCGTCGGCGGCGCGGCGGAAGAGCGCCAGGTAGCCCTGGTGATCGAGCATCACGAGGTCCTCGAGACCGTCGCCGTCGATGTCCTCGACGACGGGGCTCGACCTCCACTGCGTCACCAGCCCCTTGCCGGCCGGCTTCCACCAGTTCCACGCCGGTCTCGGCGGCTCGCCCGGCCACTCGACCTCGACGGGCGCCGCCCTCGCGAGACGCGGCGCGGCGCGCGTGCCGATGTTCCGGTACCAGAGCACCTCGCCGCGGATCGAGTTGACCACCAGGTCCGGGAGCCCGTCACGATCCCAGTCGGCGACGTCGAGGACGGTGTAACCCCACTTCGCCTCCGCCGGACCCTGGATCGATCCGTTCGACCCCGCGCGGATCAGCAGCGGCTCGCCGCCCGCCTCGAGGTCGACCGGCGCCGCCCAGCGGGGCGGGTCGCCGCCGTCGAGGTTCTCGATGAAGCAGATGGTGCCCGCGGTGTTGCCGCAGACGAGGTCCTCGTCCCCGTCGCCGTCCCAGTCGAACGAGCAGGGCGTCACGAGCGCGCCGTATTTCACGTGGCGGGCCTCCTGCCGGAAAAAGCGCGGCGTCTCGAAGCGCGGCTCGCCCTCGACGACGCGCCCGGTGTGCTCGACGAGCGCGACGCGGCCGTCCTCCTGCCCCACCACCAGATCGACGTCGCCATCGCCGTCCCAGTCGACCGGCGTCGGCACGATCATGCAGAGCGGCATGCGGATCTCGCGGCCCGCGGCGTCTCGCAGCGGGCGTCCGGTCGCCAGTCGCGGCTCGCGGCGCGTGCCGACGTTTTCGAAGTAGGTGAAGCCGTCGATGAACTCGCCGCAGACGAGGTCGAGATCGCCGTCTCCGTCGAAATCGGCGATGCACGGCGACGGCATGCCGAAGACGTCGACGGGCGCGTCTCCGGCGACGAGCGCCTCGGCGCGGGACCAGCGCGGCTCCTCGCGCGTGCCGGTGTTGCGGGCGACGTAGACGCGACCGTGCAGCGGGCCGTTGGTCCACCGCCCGCGCTCGTCGAAGGCGTCGTCCCAGCCGTAGTCGCTCCAGTCGCCGATGCCGACGACGACATCGTCGAGTCCGTCACCGTCCCAGTCGACGAGGTGCCACTGGTTGGCCCGCACCCTGGCGCCCTCGAGCGGCAACTCGACGTCGACCGGCCAGCCGCCCTCGAAGAAGGTCGCGGAGAAATCCGGGTACGCGCGACCGGGCCGCAGGACGACCGGTCGTCCGTCGACGGTCGACACGCGCACGTTCGAGTGGCCGCGGGCGACGCGCACGCCGGGACGGAAGACCGGGAATCGACGATCGCCGCCCGGGTTCTCGAAGAAGTGCACGCCGTTCGACGGCACGTCGGGACACGAGACGAGCAGGTCGAGGTCACCGTCCCCGTCGTGGTCGATCGGCAGCGGCCAGGCCCAGAGCCCGACGCCGAGATCGACGACCAGACCGGGATTGCGGTACTCGAGCGGAGCGAGGTGCGCCGCGTCGAGCTCGGTCGCCTCGACGTGGGTCGCGGCAACCAGGAGCGCCGCCAGCAGCGTGCGTGTGATTCTTCTCATCTGTGCGGTCCGTCCGGTTGAGTGGAGATTCAGCGAGCGGAATCGACGAGGAAGCGGTGGATCGTCGTCTGCCGGTACGTCTTCCCCGGCTCGAGGATGGTCGACGGGAACTGCGACTTGTTGACCGCGTCCGGGAAGTGCTGCGCCTCGAGGCAGAAGCCGTGGTGCTTGTCGTAGAGCCGGCCGCTCGGACCGGGGCGCTCGAGGCCGCCCGGCAGGAAGTTCCCGGTGTAGAACTGCAGTCCCGGCTCGGTGGTCCAGATCTCGAGGAGGCGGCCGGAGTCGGGCTCGCGGACACGCGCCGCCAGCTGCGGCCCGTCGCCGGCGCGGTCGAGCACGAAGCAGTGGTCGTAGCCGCCCGCGAACTCGTCGCCCGTGATCTGGTCGATGCGCTCGCCGATGGCGCGCGGGCTGGTGAAGTCGAGCGGAGTTCCCGCGACCGGCCGGATCGCGCCGGTCGGGATCAGCGTCGAGTCGACCGGCAGATAGCGGCTGGCGTTCACCGTCAGCTCGTGATCGAGGACCTGTCCGGAGCCCTCGCCCTGCAAATTGAAGTAACTGTGGTGCGTCAGGTTCACGGGCGTCGCGCGGTCGGTGGTCGCGGCGTAATCGATGCGGAGCTCGTTGTCATCGGTCAGCGTGTAAACGACCTCGACGTCGAGATTGCCGGGATAGCCCTCCTCGCCGTCGGGGCTCCGGTAGCGCAGTCTCAGCGCCGGGCCGTCGTCGGAGGCGATCGGCTCCGCGCTCCACAGCACCTTGTCGAACCCCTTGATGCCGCCGTGCAGGTGGTTCGGCCCGTTGTTGGTCGCCAGCGTGTAGCCGACGCCGTCGAGCGTGAACTTCCCCTTCGCGATGCGGTTGCAGAAGCGCCCGACGATGGCGCCGAAGTACGGGTGTCCCTCGAGGTACGCGTCGAGACTGTCGAACCCGAGGACGACGTTGGCGGACCGTCCCGCGCGATCGGGGGCATCGAGCGACACCAGGATGCCGCCGTAGTCCGTGATCCGGGCGACGAGTCCGCTGTTGTTCTTCAGCGTGTAGAGCGTGGCCTCGCGTCCGTCCGGAGTCTTCCCGAACGGCGCGCTCTCGATACTCGGCATCGTGGTCCTCTGGCTCAATGGCGCGCACGACGCGGCGGCGATGACCGCCAGCGCCGCCGCGATGACCGCGGGCGATGTGTGAGACACGGGAATGCCCTCTCTCGGTATGTTGGCGTTTCGGTCGAACGGTCGGGAAGTGCGTTTCGACCGCCGTGCACGATACCACGATCGCCGGATGGCAGACAAGATCGCGACGTTGCGACGAGCGCGGGAGACGGTTAGGCTGTCGTCCGAGGAGGCTCGATGTCCGACAGACCGCGCGCCCTGTCCGTGAAGAAGATCGTCGTCGCGATGGCCCTGATCGGTGTCGTCGCGCTCGTCGCCACGGGCGTGCTGATGGTCGACCGCTTCATCGAGAAGTACCACCTCTCGCGCCTCGACTCGAGCGATGCGGCGGTGCGGCTCGAGGCGGCCGAGCGGCTCGCCGCCATGGGCTCCGTCGAGGCGATCCCGCGGCTGCTCGCGCTGATCGACGCCTCGACCCGCTATGAGGAGCCGAACGTGCTGCGCCCGCGCGCCGACGTCCAGGCGACGCAGGGGATGCCCGGAATGCAGGTTCCGCCGGGGTTCCCCGGTGGCGGGCCGGGCATCGCGCCGCCGGGCGGACAGCCCCCGCCCGCCGCGGAGCCGGAGGAGGAGGAGGACCGGGCGCTCGTCGTCGTGCCGCCCTCGGCCGAGGGCGAGTACGCGATGCACTACGGCAGCGACATCATGTGCTACGAGAACGCCGAGCTCTGCCTCGCGCTCGTGGCGCTGGTCGACAGCGCCGGGCGCGCCGCGGTCCCGTCGCTGCGACGGGCCGCGCGCGCGGAGAGCAACTACGTGAAGTATCTCGCCGTGGCGCTGATCGGCCGGCTCGGCACGGAGGCGAGCGCGGCCTTCCCCGAGCTGCGCGAGATCGTCGTCGACGAATCGATCTTCCCGGAGCAGGGCAGGCCCGACTTCCGCGCCGAGGCGTCCGAGGTGCTGACGCGCATCATCGGCGACGAGGCGGAGCAACTGGTCCCCGACTTCCTCGACATGTTCTGCCACTGGGAGCTGCCGATCCGCGCCGCCGGCTTCCGCGGGCTCGAGAAGGCCGGAGCGCGAGCCGTGCCGGCGATCGTCGCCCGGCTTCGCGAGGGTGACGACGAGACGCGCGCGCTGATGCTCGAGGCGCTCGCCCGCCTCGGCGAGGTCTCCGCCCCGGCGCTGCCGCGCGTCATCGAGTGCCTCGAGGACCGGGACTCCGAGATCCGACTGCGAGCCATCCAGACGCTGGCGCACATGCGGGGCGCGGCGACGAGCGCCGTGCCCGCGCTCGAGCGCCTGCGCGACGACGACGATCAGGACGAGCTGCTCCGGGATCTCGCCGGCCAGGCGATCCAGTGGATCCAGGGCGCCACGAGCCCCGGACCGGGCGGCGCGCCACCGGGCGGCGGCGGGCCGAGCCCGAAGCCGTTCGCGCCGCTCTGAAAACACCGTCGCGCCCGTCGGACGCGGCGCGCTCAGAACCCTCGAGGCTGCACGCAGTCGAGCTCGTCCGGCGTCGGATCGCTGCCCGGCGCGCCCGCCGGCGCGGGAAGCGGGCCGGAGCCGCGGAAGAGCATATCGAGGATCGCCGTCGGATCGGAGATGTCGAGGGCGCCGTCGTCGTTCGCGTCCGCCGAGTCGAGGCAATCCGGGCTCGCCGCGCCGCGGAAGAGGTGGAGGAGGATCACCACGGCGTCGGAGATGTCCACCTGGGCATCGACGTTGGCGTCGCCGCGAATGAACTCGGGCGCCGACAGCAGGAGCTGCGCGACGATCACCTCGTCGCGGTTGTCATTCTCCGGATCCGGCTCGTTCGGATCGCCGCAGCCGGCGTCGTGGCGACACGAGACGAACGCGTCCCGAAACGCCAGCGCGCACTCGAGCAGCGAGCCGCCGCCGTCGAGGCACTCGAGGACCGCCGAGCGCGCGCTCTTGAAGCACTCGATGAGCGAGCACGGCTTCGGCAGATCCGGCAGGTCGGGAAGGTCGGGCAGATCGCCATCCTCGCAGCCGGCCGCATCGCGACAGGCGACGAGCGCCTCGCGGTAGGACGCGACGCACTCCTCGAGCGAGCCGCCGCCCTCGAGGCAGTCGATGGCGGTGTCGCGCGCGCTGCGGAAGCACTCGACGCCGCAGGGCTCCGGGAAGTCCGGGGGATCCGGTCTGTCCGGGTCGCTGCAGCCGGCATCGTCTCGGCACGACGTCAACGCGTCCCAGTACGCGCGCGCACACTCGAAGAGCGACCCGCCCTCCTCGCGGCAGGCCCGCAGCGCGTCACCGGCATCGCCGAGGCACTCGAAGCCGCACGGCCGCGGAAAGTCCGGCGGATCGGTGTCGTCGCAGCCCGCCTCCTCGCGGCACGACTCCACCGCATCCCAGTACGCGCGCAGGCAATCGAGGAAGGACCCGCCCTCGTCGTGACACGTCCTGGAGGCCGACGCCGCCGTGCGCAGGCACTCCAGCCCACACGGGTCCGGGAGGATGGCTCGCGCCGCGGGCGTCACGCCGAGACCGATGACGAGGGTCGAGAGAAAGGCCGTGATCCGATGTTTCATTCTTCAGCTCCGTGCGCTCCTGTGCGCGTGTCGGGTGTCGAGACGCCCACCACCATACGCGAAGGCGGCCCCGGCGCCAAGCTTCAGGAGCGCACGCCGGGGGCATTTTGGTGTCGAAAACCGCCGCCCGCCGGCCTACCATCGGCGGTGAGAAAGCGGTGAAGATGTGAAGAGGAACAAGCGATGCGATTCGTCCACACCGCCGACTGGCATCTCGGTCGGCTCTTCCACGGCATCTCTCTCACGGACGACCAGGCGTACGTGCTCGACCAGCTGGTCGACGTCGTCCGCGAGGCGCGCCCCGACCTGTTGATCGTCGCCGGCGACATCTACGATCGCGCCGTGCCGCCGCCGGACGCGGTGGCGCTTCTCGACGACGTGCTCGAGCGCGTCGTGCGCGACCTCGGCGTGTCGGTCGTGATGATCGCGGGCAACCACGACAGCGCCGAGCGCGTCGGATTCTGCTCGGGCCTCCTCTCGGAGCGCGGGCTGCACGTCGCGGGGCGGCTCGAGGAGCGCGTCTCTCCGGTCGTCGTCGAGGACCGTCACGGACCGGTGCACGTCTACCCGGTGCCCTACGCCGAGCCCGCGGTCGCTCGCGAGCGCACCGGCGACGATTCGGTCCGCGATCACGAGACCGCCCTCGCCGCCGTCCTCGAGCCGGTGCGCGCCGGGCTCTCGCGTGAACGGCGCTCGATCCTGGTGACGCACGCGTTCGTCGCCGGCGGCGTCGAGAGCGAGTCGGAGCGCCCGCTGTCGATCGGCGGCGCGTCGACCGTGCCCGCGGCGTGCCTCGCCGGCTTCGACTACGTCGCGCTCGGCCACCTCCATCGCCGGCAACGGATCCGCGGACCGGACGGCGCGGCCATCGAGTACTCCGGCTCGCCGCTGAAGTACTCCTTCTCCGAATCGGACCACATCAAGTCGATCACCGTCGTCGACATGGACCGCGACGGATCGTGCGACGTCGAGCGCGTCCCGCTGCGCGCGCGACACGACGTGCGTTGCATTGAGGGCCGCTTCGAGGACCTCCTGGGCGCGCCGGCCGGCGGCGTCGATCGCGAGGACTACCTGCTGGTGACGCTGCTCGATCGCGAGCCGGTCTTCGACGCCATCGGCAGGCTGCGCGAGGTGTACCCCAACGTCCTCCAGTTCGAGCGCCCGTGCCTGCGCGAGTCGGGCGTCGAGGAGGTCGAGGTCTCGCGCGACGACCGGGGCCGCCGCAGCGAGGCCGGGCTCTTCTCCTCGTTCTTCTCGCAGGTGACCGGGGAGGAGCTCTCTCGAAGGCAGGAAGAGGCGTTCCGGTCGGTGGCCTCGAGTCTCGACGATCCCGAGCGGAGGGAGGAGTCGTCGTGAGACCGCTGCGGCTGTCGATCAGCGCGTTCGGGTCGTACGCGGGCAGCGAGGTGCTCGACTTCGGCGAGCTCGGCGACCGGACGTTCTTCCTGATCCACGGTCCGACGGGCGCCGGCAAGACGACGATCTTCGACGCCATCTGCTTCGCGCTCTACGGCGTGACGTCCGGGTGCGAGCGGGACGGCCGGCAGATGCGGAGCGACCTTTGCGATCCCGAGACGCCGACCGAGGTGACGCTCGATTTCGCCCTCGGTCGCGACGTCCACCGCGTGCAACGGCGCCCGCGACAGGAGCGCCCGCGCGAGCGCGGCGACCGCGCCCGATGGCATCCGGCCGAGGCGACCCTGTGGCGGCGCGACGGCGAGAACGGCTGGACGGTGGTCGCCACGCAGTGGAGGCGCGTCACCGAGGAGATCGAGCGGCGGCTCGGTCTGCGTCACGATCAGTTCCGCCAGGTGGCGATGTTGCCGCAGGGACAGTTCCGGCGGCTTCTCACCGCGGGGTCCGACGAGCGCGAGACCATCCTCGAGACGCTTTTCGGGACCAGCACGTACCGCCGCATCGAGGAGGCGCTGAAGGAGTCGGCCCGCTCGACCTCCGAGGCGATGCGGGACCTCGCGCGGCAGCGCACGATCATACTCGCGCAGGCGGCCGCGGAGAGCCGCGACGCCATCGCGAAGACGCTCGAGGCGCGCGAGGCGGCGCTCGGCGAGGTGCGGGCGGACTTCGAGCGCCTGCGCGGCGAGCAGACGCTCGTCCGGGAAGAGCTGGCGACTGCCCGACGATTCCTCGAGCGCATGCGCGAGGCCCTCGAGGCGGACGCGAAGCTGCGGGCGCTCGAGGCGACCGCGGACGCCATCGATGCGCAGCGCGTGCGCCTGACGCGAGCGCGGGCGGCGTCGCCACTCGCCGACCTCGACCGCCGCGTGGCGGATCTCGTGCAGAGGGCCGCCGAGGCGCGACGGCGTCTCGACACGGCCCGGACGGATCTCGACCGGGCCGCGCTTGCGCGCGACGAGGCGGAGGAGGCGCTCCTCCGCGAGAGCTCGCGCCGTGGAGAGCTCGACGCGGTTCGCGAGCGTCTCGCGCGCCTGCGTGAGCTCGCGAAACGGGCTCGCGACCTCGAGCAGGCCCGCTCGGAGGCGAGCGCCGCGGCCACGGCGGTCGATCGGGCGCGCGCTGCGTTCGACCGCGAGTCCGGTGGGCTCGCACGACTTCGCCAGGAGATCGACAACCTCCGGGACCGCGTGCGCGATCTCGAGTCGAAGGCGGCGCTGCTCGAATCGCACCGCGTCACCGAGCGTGATCTGACGGTGGCGCTGGAGCGGCGGCAGCGGCTCCAGCGGATCGAGAGCGAGGTCGCTGCGCAGCGCTGGCACCTCGACGCGGCGCTCGAGCGACTCGACGCGGCGGACGAGGCCTGCTCGACGCGGCGCGAGGAGCTCGAGCGGCTCGAGCGCGCCTGGCTCCAGGGGCAGGCCGCCGTGCTCGCGGGACGTCTCGAGGCGGGCGAGGCCTGTCCGGTGTGCGGCTCGACCGAGCACCCGCGTCCGGCTCGCTCCGACGGGGACGTCCCCACCGAGGACGTCATCGCCGGGCTCCGGGAGACGTGCGCCGCGCTCGAGCGCGACCGGGAGCGGCAGCGCGAGTCGGCCGCCTCGACGGAGCGCGGGCTGCACCAGCTCGAGGCCGACCGCACGGCGCTCAGGGAGAGTCTCGGCGAGCGCGCCGACGAGTCACTCGAGGAGCTCGAGCGGTGCCTCGCCGGGGCGCGGCGGGCCCGTGCCGGGGCCGAGCGTGCCGCGACGGAACGAACCGGCGCGGTCGAGGCGCTGCGCGTCGCGGAGGATCGCCGCAGAGCCGCCGAGGAGACGCTCGAGAAGCGCCGTCGGGCGCTGGCCGCCGCGGAGAAGGAGCGCGACCGGCTCGAGGCGTTCCTCGACGCCTGTACGCTCGATCTCCCCGCGGAGCTTCGCGACGAGCTTTCCGGCGAGCTGCGCGAGGTCGACTCGATCGAGCGCTCGGTCGAGGGGGCCGCGGAGGCGGCGCGACGGATGGAGGCCGCGCTCGAGGACGCCCGGCGGCGCCACGCGGTCGCCACCGAGCGCGTCGCCGTCTCCACCGCGGAGGTGAAGCACCTCGAGGAGGCCGTCGACACCGCCGACGGCGCTCTCGTCGCCGAGCGCGAGGGGTTCGAGCGCGGGCTCGCGGACGCTGGCTTCACCGGACGCGTGGACTTCGAGGCCGCCCGCCTGACCTCCGCCGAGACCGAGCGGCTCGACGGCGAGATCCGCAACCACGAGGTCGAGCTGCGCGCCGCCAGGGAACGCGCCGAGCGCGCCCGGGAGGCCATCGGCGACTCCACGCCGCCCGACGTCGATGGCATCGAGTCGCGCCTGGCGTCGATCACGCGGCAGCTCGACGAGCGGCTGCAGCAGGAGGCGAAGCTCGACGAGCAGCGCCGCCAGACGAGGCACTGGCTCGACGCCGTCGCGGCGGTCGAGACGAAGCTCGCCGGGCTCGAGGAGGAGTATCGCGTCCTCGGTCGTCTCGCGGAGGTCGCCGGCGGGCAGAACCGCTTCAAGCTGACCTTCCAGCGCTTCGTGCTCTCGGCGTTCCTCGACGACGTCCTCGTCGCGGCGACCGGCCGCCTGCGCGTCATGAGCCGCGGGCGCTTCCACCTGCAGCGCTCGCGAGCCAGCGCCGACCGGCGGCGGCACGGCGGACTCGACCTCGAGATCTACGACACCTGGACCGGCACCGGACGTCCGGCCGCGACGCTCTCCGGCGGTGAGAGCTTCCTCGCCTCGCTCGCCCTCGCGCTCGGCCTCTCCGACGTCGTCCAGGCCCACGCCGGCGGCATCCGCCTCGACGCGCTCTTCGTCGACGAGGGCTTCGGCAGCCTCGACCCCGAGTCCCTCGACCTCGCCCTGCGCGCCTTCATCGACCTCCGCCAGACCGGCCGCCTGGTCGCCATCATCTCCCATGTCCCGGAGCTCCGGGAGCGCATCGACGCGCGCCTGGAGGTGATGGCGGAACGACGGGGGAGCCGGACTCGGTTTGTGGTTGGGTGAGGGGGGTCGATCGCGGTCCTCGTGCTCGTCCTCGTCCTCGTCCTCGATGACTCGAGAAAACGTACCCGTACCCGTACCCGTACCCGTACCCGTTCCCGTGCCCGTTCCCGTCCTCGAGGGGTCTGGTTACGGAGTCCGATGGCCGACTCCGATGCCGATGGCCGATACCGATTCCGACTCCGACACCGACTCCGATTCCGACACCGATTCCGACACCGATTCCGATCACACCGTATACGTACCCGCGGCCACATCCCCCCCCGTCCCCGTCCAGTTGGTGTGGAAGAACTCGCCGCGGGGGCGGTCGACGCGCTCGTAGGTGTGGGCGCCGAAGTAGTCGCGCTGGGCCTGGAGGAGGTTGGCCGGGAGGCGGGCGCTGCGGTAGCCGTCGTAGAAGGCGAGCGCCGTCGACAGCGCGGGCGCGGGGACGCCGAGGTCGACCGCCGTCTTGACGACGCGGCGCCAGGCGGGCTGGCAGCGGTCGACCACCTTGCGGAAATAGTCGTCGACGAGCAGGTTGCTCAGGGCGGGGTTGGTGTCGTACGCCTCCTTGATCTTGCCGAGGAAGACGCTGCGGATGATGCAGCCGCCGCGCCACATCGAGGCGACGCCGCCGTAGTTCAGGTTCCAGCCGTACTCGCGGGCCGCCTCGCGCATCAGCATGAAGCCCTGCGCGTACGAGACGATCTTCGATGCGAGCAGCGCCTGCTCGAGGTCGTCGACGAGCGCGGCGCGGTCGTCCGGCGCGCGTGCGTCCGGGCCGCGGAGGATCTCGGCGGCCTGCACGCGCTCGTCCTTCAGCGCCGAGAGGCATCGCGCGTAGACCGCCTCGGCGATCAGCGTCACCGGGATGCCGAGCTCGAGTGAGCTGATGCCGGTCCACTTGCCGGTCCCCTTCTGTCCGGCGGTGTCGAGGATCTTCTCGACCAGCGGCTCGCCGTTCTCCTCGAATCCGAGGATGTCCCGCGTGATCTCGATCAGGTAGCTGTCGAGCTCGCCCTCGTTCCATCGCGCGAAGACCTCGTGCATCTCGCGGGGCGTCATGCCGAGGCCCGCCTTCATCAGGTGGTACGCCTCGCAGATCAGCTGCATGTCGCCGTACTCGATGCCGTTGTGGACCATCTTGACGTAGTGGCCGGCGCCGTCCTCCCCCACCCAGTCGCAGCAGGGCAGGCCGTCGGGGGCCCTGGCGGCGATCGACTGGAAGATCTCGCGCACGTGCGGCCACGCGTCGGGGTTGCCGCCGGGCATGATCGACGGTCCGTGCCGAGCGCCCTCCTCGCCGCCCGACACGCCGGTGCCGATGTAGAGGAGCCCCCGCCCGGCGAGCTCGCGCGTGCGGCGGATGGTGTCCCGGTAGAGCGAGTTGCCGCCGTCGATCAGGATGTCGCCCGCCTCGAGGAGCGGCGCCACTTGCTCGATGGTCGCATCGACGGCGTCGCCGGCCT
This sequence comes from Planctomycetota bacterium, assembly GCA_041569895.1. GTDB lineage: Bacteria > Planctomycetota > UBA8108 > UBA8108 > JACQVS01 > JBFFXF01. The sequence goes on from JBFFXF010000062.1 coordinate 27,925, forward strand.
TGACCATCAGCATGACGCGACGCGGCTTCTTGAGGTGAACCACCATCTCCTCGAGCGAGCGGGCGCCGATGATCGCCGTGCCCTTCGCCGGGCCGTCGAGGAAGTCGTCGACCTTCGAGACGGTGCGGTTGTACGCGACCACCGTGTACCCGTGGTCGTTCATGTTGAGGATCAGGTTCTGGCCCATGACGGCCAGGCCGATCACCGCAATGTCGGCCTGAGCGCTGCCGGCCGGAGCAATGTCGGCCGGGGTGCCGTCGGCGCTCGCCTCGCGTGCTGCCATCGGTTGTCCTTTCTTTCGCCCGGCCGCCGTCACGCGGACGTCGTCCAGGGCGGGTTCTCGGGGAGGTAGCGCTCGAACTCGGCGATCAGCGCGGCCTCGTAGTCGCCGGCGTAGGCGCCCGCGAAGAAGCGGTCGATCGCCTCGTCGTGGAAACGCCTCCACGATGCCTCCTCGTCCCCGGGGTTGATCGGGTAGAAGAGGACGCCGTTCGCTCGCGCCGCCTTGAGGTCGCCGGGGGCGTCGCCGATCATCAGGCACTGCGCCGGGTCGTACTTGTCGCCCGATGCGTGGCGGATGTGCTCGGTCTTCGTTCCCATCTCCTGGCCGCAGATGACGCGAACGAATCCGGCGATGCCGTGCTCCTCCCACTCCCGCTGGAGCGCCTCCGTCGGCGTCTGCGAGCAGACGATGGCGTCCGCGCGAGCGGCGAGCTTCTCGAGGCTCTCGCGTACGAGCGGGAACGGCGGCACGTCGCGCACGATCTTCTTGACCGCCGCGTTGACGTCCTCCGACCACGCCAGCACTCGCCGGAGGTCCGGATCGGAGCCGCGCTCGACCTCGGCCGCGAGGGTGGCGTTGCCCAGCTTGGTCTCGCGCTCGATCCAGGCGCGCAGCCCGGCCATCTTCGGCACCTCGACGCCGCGCGCCCTGACCTCCGGCCGGGCGGCGATGAGGTCGAGCGCCCGGACCACGGCCGGGAAGCGGTTGACGCCGCGGGTCTTCGAGTACAGGTTGACGAACTCCCACGTCTCGCGGGCGTACTTCGACACCGGCTGCATGCCGAAGTGATTGACGAACTGCGGGCAGAAGCACTCCTTCTGCTTGATCTCCATGGTGTCGAAGATGCAGCCGTCGGAATCGATGCCGACGAAGAAGTCATGCTCGCGCGGGAGCGCCCTGAGCTTGTCGATGGCGTCGGTCATTCAGCCTCTCGCGTTCACGCGTTGTCCGAGTCGAGGACCCGTCGCGGTCACCTCTCGCCGGACCTGCGGCGGGCGGTCATTTCTCGCGCTTGCGGTCCGCTTCCGGGACGTACTCCGGCAGCCTTCTCTCCGCGAACGCCGGCTTCAGCCGGCTGAAGCGCTGCACGCCGTTGATCACCGGCACGCTCACCCAGTCCTCGCCGACCAGCGGGCGCGCGTAGGCGACGAACGCATCGGTGACGTCGGTGCGGCTCGGCGCGATCCAGTCCGCCGGGAAGAAGCGCTCCGAGTTGGCGACCTCTTCGAGCGGCACCCGATCGTAGCGCACGTTGTAGATGACGCCCGGCTCGCGCAGGATGGTCGACATCCACCCGTTCCCCTCCTCCCTCGCGACGAGGACCGCCTTCTGGCCGACGCGGTACGCCTCGTCGAGGTCGACCGTCGACGCCAGCGCGATGGTGTGACGCTGGTCGGTGCCGGAGACGTTCGCGCGCGCCGAGCCCTTCGCCGGCAGCCCGCGGTCGTTGAGGTAGTTGATCACCGCCTGGGCGACGGTCATCTTGCTCGCGGAGTACTGCGTGTGGCCGAAGGAGTCTCTCGACGCGCCGAGCTCGCCGACGTCGAAGCCCTCGGAGATCACCGCCAGGCACCGGCCGTGCTCGCGGACGCAGTCGTTCACCGAGTCGGCGAGCTCATCGAGCGACAGCTTCGATTCAGTCATGAAGATGCGCAGCGGCATCTCGCGCCCGGGGTCGGCGAGACGCGCGGCGGCCGGGATGAAGCCGATCTTCCGGCCCATCGCCTGGAGGACGAGCACCGGGTCGGACGGCGACGAGCCGGCGTTCTCCTCGTTGGCGGCGCGCACCACCGTCGACCAGTACTTCGCCACGCTGCCGTAGCCGGGCGTGTGGTCGATGAGCCGGAACTCGGGATCGCCGACGTCGTTGTCGATGGTCTTCGGCACGCCCGCGGCGACGAGGTCGAGACCCTTCTCGCGCGCGAGGAGCGCCACCTTGTTGGCGGTGTCCATCGAGTCGTTGCCGCCGTTGTAGAAGAAGAAGCCGACGTCGTGCGCGCGGAAGACCTCGATGATGCGATCGAAGTCCTCCCGCTGGTGCTCCTTGAGCTTGTAGCGGCACGTCCCGATGGCGCCCGCCGCCGGCGTCGTGCGCA
>JBFFXF010000063.1:0-30286 GCA_041569895.1 Planctomycetota bacterium
AGAGCACGCCGGAGAGCCGGTTGCCGATCTGCGTCGCGAGCCGCACACGGCGGCTCTCGCCGCCCGCGAGCGACGCGGTTCGCCGGTCGAGCGTCAGGTAGCCGAGGCCGAGCTCCGCGAGCGCCCCGAGACGGCGCGACACCTCGTCGAGGACCCCCGCGACGACGTTCCGCTCGCGCTCCGGGAGGTCGAGGGCCCCGATGAACGCGAGCGCGGCGTCGACGGTCATCGCGCCGATGTCGGTGATGCCGAGCCCGCCGACCGTGACGCCGCGACTGCTCGCCCGCAGACCGGTGCCGTCGCACTCGGCGCAGGATCGGTCGAGCGTTCCGCCGCCGCAGCCGGGGCACGCGCCGGCGTGGCTCCACCGCGAGAACATCGCCGGTCGCAGCGCGCTGCCGAGACCGAAGTGGCCGCGGGGGCACCCGGGGTGACGCGACACCGTGCGCGACGGGCCGTCGACGATGCGCACGCCGGCCCACCCGGATCCCCGCGAGAAGGCGAGCTCGACCGACCGCGCCACGCGAGAGCGCGCCTCCGGTCCAAGCACGACGCGATCGACGACGAGCGCCGCCGACCTCGACGCGGCCTCTTCGCCGGAGAACGCCGCGCCGGCGGGCGCCTCGTGTTGCGCGATCGACTCGCGGAGTCCGGTGATCAGCTCGCCGACCGAGACGTCGAGTCGCAGCTCGCGGTCGCCGACGAGCAACCGACTGAATCCCTCCCGCGCCGCCGCGGTCGCCTCGCGAACGAGCCCGTCGACGGAACTGGCGCCCTCTCCGGGCTCGCCGCGTGACCGCACGGCCGGCGGCGGGAAGACCGGCGCCGTGATGTAGGCGCGTCGCGTCGCGTATTCCCGGATGAGCTCCTCCGTCAGCCGCGCGGGCGTCGTCCAGGCGAGCTCGGCGCTGCATTCGGGGCAGTGCGCGCGTCCGGCACGAGCCCAGAGCACGCGCAGCAGCTCGTCCAGGTCGGTGGTCGTGCCGACCGTCGAGCGCGGACCGGCCCCGGGCGGGTCCTGCGTGACGACGATCGACGGCGCCAGGCCGCGGATCTCCTCGACGGGCGCCGGCGGGACGCGCGCGAGCGCACGCTGCGCCGCCGGCGCGAGCGCCTCGAGCGTCAACCGGCGCGACTCGGCGTGGATCGTCTCGACCGCGAGCGACGACTTCCCCGATCCCGACACGCCGGTGATCACGGTCATCGCGCCGTGCGGTATCGACACGTCGACGGCGCGCAGCGTGTGCCGCGACGCGCCGCGAACGACGAGCTCGCCACGCCCCCACCGCGCCGCCGGTCCGGTGTCGCCGTCGATCTCGGACCCGCTGGCCGGCACACTCCGGCGCGCGCCACCGGCCACGTCCGTCCGATCCCGGAACGCCCGGATCGCGCGCCCGGTGTGCGAGTCGTCGCGGGCGGCGACCTCGTCCGGCGCGCCCTCGACGACGATGCGACCACCCGCCCGGCCGGCGCCGGGGCCGAGGTCGATGACGTGGTCGCACGCGGCGATGACGGCGGGGTTGTGCTCGATGAGGACGACCGAGTGGCCGATCTCGACCAGGTCGCGGAGCGCGCCGAGGAGACTCTCGAGGTCGTGGAGGTGGAGACCGCTCGACGGCTCGTCGAGGACGAAGAGCGTCGCCGGCGACGACGGCGCGCCGAGGACGCGGGCGAGTCGCACGCGCTGCGTCTCCCCCGAGGAGAGAGTGGCGAGCGGCTGGCCGAGGATCACGTGCCCGACGCGCAGACGCTCGAGGGCCGCGAGCACGCCGGCGACCTCCGGACGCTCGGGGAAGAGCTCGGCCGCCGCGCTCGCCGACATCGCCAGCACGTCCGCGATCGTCCTGCCGCGATGAGTCACCTCGAGGACCTCGGGTCGATAGCGGCCGCCGCCGCAGACCTCGCATGGGATCTCGACCGCCGGCAGCGGCCCGAGCTCGAGCTGCTGCGTCCCGCGCCCGCCGCACTCCCGGCAGCGCCCCTCCGCGGCGTTGTAGCTGAAGTGCGCCGGACCGTACCCGAGTGTCCGCGCCGCCGTGGTCGCCGCGAAGACCTCGCGGATCGGGCGCAGGACGCCGGTCACCGTCGCGGGCGTCGAGCGCGGATCGCGCCGCCCGACGTCGCGATCGAGCTCGACGATGTCGGCGACCTGCTCGTGACCGTGGAGCGCGCGGCACGTTCCGGGCGAGGACGACGCGGAGGCGCCGGTCGACTCCGCGCGACGACGTCCACCCGACACTCGCCGGCGCAGCTCGGGGACGAGGATGCCCTGGAGCAGGCTCGACTTCCCCGAGCCGGAGACGCCGGTGACGGCGACCAGACACTCGAGCGGGATGCGGACGTCGAGGTCCGCGAGGTTGTTGCACATCGCGCCGACCACCTCGAGCCACGCGCCCGGCGGCGCGGCCCGCCGCTTGGCGTCGGCGAGGTCGCGCCGTCCCGACAGGTAGGCGCCGGTCAGCGAGTCCGCGCACGCGATGACGTCCGCGGGACTGCCGGCGACGACAACCGACCCACCCTCCGCGCCCGCGCCGGGCCCGAGGTCGACGACGTGATCGGCCGCGGCGATGGTGAACGGATCATGATCGACGACGAGGACGGTATTGCCGCGGTCGCGAAGACGCAGGAGCGCGTCGAGGAGTCGCGCGTGGTCGCGGGCGTGCAGTCCCGCGGAGGGCTCGTCGATGGCGAACGTCACCCCGTGCAGCGTCGAGCCGAGCTGCGCCGCGATCCGCACTCGCCGCGCCTCGCCACCGGAGAGCGTCGCCGCGCCACGGTCGAGCTCGAGGTACGGCAAGCCGACCTCGACCAGCGACTCCAGCCGCCGCGTGAGCTGCGAGACCAGCTCCCCGCCCGATTCGCCGGCGAGCCCGTCGAGGCGGAGCCCCCCGATGCGGGCGAGCAGCCCCTCGACCGGCAGCGCGCAGAGGTCCGCGATCGACTCGCCGTCGAGTCGGACCGCCAGCGCCTCGGGCCGCAGCCGCCGGCCACCGCAGGCATCGCACGGCGCGGTCGCGGCGTCTCGCCGGCGACCTCGGCGATCGTGCCCGCTCACGACACCGCGCCCGTCGCACCGGTCGCACGCGCCGAGCGGCGTGTTGTGCGAGAAGAGACGCGGCTCGATCTCAGGCAGCCCGACGCGACACTCGGGGCACGTCGCGACCAGGTTGAAGACGTGCTCGACCTCGCCGTCGGTGTCGACGAGCGTCACGAAGCCGCCGGAGAGCTCCGCGCACGCGCCGATCGCCTCGCGCAGCCGCGACGCGTTCTGGCGGCGGATGGCGATGCGGTCGAAGACGACGTCGACATCGTGCGGGCGACCGTGCGGTCGATCGTCCGCGAGCTCCTCCCACGGCGCGTCGACGGCCCCGGGGCCGTTGACACGCACGACGCGGCCGTCGAGCCGCAGGCGCGGGAAGCCCGCGCCGATGAGCTCCTCGATGGCGGGACGATGCCGCCCGCGACGGCGGCGGACGACCGGCGCGCACACCAGGACCTTCCGCCCGTCGAGCCGCGCCAGCGCGTCGTCGCCGATGCGGTCCGCCGACTGCGCCTCCAGACCGCGACCGCACCGCGGGCAGTGCGGCACGCCCGCGACGGCGAACAGACGACGCAGGGGCCCGTGCACGCCGGAGAGCGTCGCCACCGTCGAGCGCGGATCGCGCACGACCACGCCCGGCTCGAGGGCGATCGTCGGCGACAGCCCATCGATCGACTCGACGCGGGCCCGCTCGAGGCCGCCCGCGATGCGCGGCTCATCGGCGGCGAGCGCCTCGAGGAACCTGCGGCGGCCCTCGCGCGCGATGGTGTCGAAGACGAGACTCGACTTCCCCGAGCCGCTGACGCCGGTGAACACGGTCAGCGCGCCGTGCGGCACATCGAGCGACACGTCGCGGAGGTTGTTCTCGTGGGCTCCGCGGATCCGGATCTGCATGCCGCCGCCCGTGCGCTCGTCAGGTCTGCCGGTCGATCATAAAGCGGCTGATGGCGCGGAAGAGCTCCTTGCCGCGATCGGCGAGCGGCAGACGATCGATGACCGCGAACGCGTCTGCGATGAGCTCGTTCGATCGCGTCTCGGCGAACTCGATCGATCCGGCCCCGCGATAGATCGCGATGACCTCCTCGACGTCAGCCGCCGTCGTCTCGTCGCGGGGCTTCCGCGTCAGCGCGATCACCGTGCCGCGCGCCGCATCGTCGGCCGGGAGGGTCTCGAGCGCGTGCGCGAAGAAGATGCTCGGCTTCCCCTCGCGGATGTCGCAGCCGATCTCGCCGCCGCGCCCCTTCCCCTGCGTCAGGTCGATGATGTCGTCGCGAATCTGGAAGGCCGGTCCGAGGCGACGACCGAGCTCCCAGAGCTGGTCGATCACCGGCCCGTCGATCCCCGCGATCACCGCACCGCCGACGAGGTTGAACGTCAGGTAGTACGCGGTCTTCAGCTGCACGACGCGAAAGTACTGCTCGACGTTGAAGTCCTCGCGCCCGCGCAGGTTGATGTCGAGCGCCTGCCCCTCGACGGTCTTCTGGAACGTCATCGAGTAGATGTCGGCCAGACGCAGCACCGTCTCCGCCGACAGCCTCGAGGAGAGCAGGATCCGGTACGCCTTCGAGATCAGGAAGTCGCCGACGTTGATCGCGTTGGCGAGATCGAGGTGGGTCCACAGCGTCTTGCGATCCCGACGCATGGTGTCCCCGTCCTCGATGTCGTCGTGGATCAAGAAGAGGTTGTGGAGCATCTCGGCCGCGAGCGCGAAGGGCAGGGCGTCGCCGGCGTCGCCGCCGAGCTCCTCGCACGCCAGCAGGCAGAGCGCCGGCCGCAGCCGCTTACCCCCGGAGTCGAACTGGTACCAGACCCCGTCTGAGAGAAAGTCGTACTTGCCGGGCGGGATCTCGCGCGCGAGGAGGTCCTCGATGCTCTGCGCGTGTCGCTTCAGAAGTGACCGTATGTCCATCGCTCTCCGGTAAGTGATTCTACCGGGGCACTTTGTGCTGTCAATTCGCGCCCCCGGCCGGCGCGCCCCGCCGCCGGCCCGGCCAGAATCGTTGACGGAGAACGAAAGACCAGTAGAATTGAAAACTTAGAGACCGGTGGACAGGAACCGCAGGGTCTCCGATTCCACTCTCGGCATCAGCGCGAGCTGTCGACGACTCGATCCGTTTCTCCGCGAGACCGGACGCGGGCACGCGTTCTGACGGAGTACTTGCTTTTGGCTGCGTTGTCGCTGATCGAACTCCTCTCCAAACGGAACTCTGGCCGGACGGGGCGCGCCCTCCTCGCGCTCTCCGTCGCGCTCCTCCTCCCCGCCCTTCCCGGAGCAGGTCCGCTTTCGGCCGCCGAGGCGCGCGCAGGCGACGCCGCGCCCGCCGCCCTGCCGTCCTCGACGCCCCCGGCGCCCGCGAACGCCGTCAAGATCCCGCGCGACGTCCCCGTCCTGCGCACCGACGACGACATCATCGACGTGCCGCTGCTGGTCCGCCACGACGGCACCACCGACGCGCTCGCCATGGGGCTCGACTACGACGAGCTGATGCTCCGCTTCGTCGGCTGGTCGCTCCACGATGGCGAGAGCCCCGGCGTCGGCGTCTCGATCGTCGAGGACGCCGTCGACACGAGCGAGGGCATCGTCACGGCGCTGATCGAGTTCGATCCCCGCCGTCCCCAGTCCGGTGACACCGACGACTTCGTCCGACTCGCCTGGCTCCAGTTCCAGTTCGTCGAGCTCGCCTTCGCCGACACCGACTACTCGGTCATGGAGCAGACGCCGCTCGACCTCCTGGACGAGCTCACCGAGTTCCGCTCGCTCGACGATCCACCGACGGCCGAGGGCGTCTCCCCCGGCGAGGTGCTCGACGGCAACCTCCTCGTCTACCTGCGGGACATCGTCGAGCTCGGCTCGGCGCGCCTGACGCCGAACACGAAGCGCTTCTCGATACCGATCTACGTCACCCACGTCGAGTCGTCGTTCACCCCCTTCGCCATGGGCCTCGACTACGACGAGCTTTTCCTCAAGCTCGTCGACGTCACCGCGGCCCCCGGCGACGGCCCGCAGCGCGACCTCGAGAGCCAGAACATCACCTGGGCCCCGAAGGCCGACGGTCTGCCGGGCTGGATCGAGGCCCGCTTCCGCGGCCGCCATCCGCGGATGCTGCGACACCACTTCCTCGACGCGCACTTCGAGCTCCGCGCCACCGACCGGCTGCCGGACGAGCTCTCCGTCACTCCGGTCAACACCAGCCCGACCCTCGACGCCAACGCCGACCTCGGCGGCGGCGGGCAGGGCGAGGGCGCCGAGTTCCGCGGCGGCACGCTCAAGTTCGTCTCGAGCCCGTTCATGCGCGGCGACGCGAACATCTCCGGCGCGATCGACCTCGGCGACTCGCTGGTGATCCTCAAGTCGATGTACCAGAGGTCGAACCCGCTGCCCTGCCGAGACGCCGCCGACGCCAACGGCACCGGCACGGTCGACGTCACCGACTCGGTCTTCATCCTCAACTTCATCTTCCGGGCCGGCCGGCATCCGCCGGCGCCGTTCCCCGACGTCGGCTTCGACCCCGACGCCGGACCCGACGGCCTCCTCGGCTGCGAGTCCTACGGCCCGCCGTACTTCGAGCTCCTGCCGCTCTCGGGCAGGTGATCCCCAGCCGAGCCGAGTCCATGGCCGTGGACTCGGACATCTCATCTCATCCGCCGGTACGGAACTCGAGGATCTTCTCGAGGCCGTACTCGATCCTGTCGAGATCGCCGACCTTGCGGATCGCCAGGACGACGCCGGGCATGAAGGACTCGCGCGACATCGAGTCGTGCCGCAGGCTCAGCAACTGCCCGGCCCCGCCGAAGACGACCTCCTCGTGCGCCACGAGCCCCGGCAGCCGGACGCTGTGGATCGGGATGCCGTGGAGCCGGCCGCCGCGCACGCCGTCGATGGTCAGCTTTTCCTCCGCGGGACCGCTGCGGTGCTCCCCGCGCCGCGCGTGGATCCACTCCGCCGTCTTGATCGCCGTCCCCGACGGCGCGTCGGCCTTCTTGTCGTGGTGCAGCTCGATGATCTCGACGTCGGGAAAATGACGCGCCGCCTCCGCCGCGAACTTCATCAGCAGCACCGCGCCGATCGCGAAGTTGGGCGCGATGACGCCGCCGCGTCCGAGCTCTGCTGAACGCCGTTGCAGCCGCGCGATGTCGTCCGCGGAGAATCCCGTCGTGCCCACCACCGGTCGCGCGCCACCGTCGAGGATGATCTCGCAGTTCGCCACCGCACAGTCCGGATGCGTGAAATCGACCACAACGTCCGCTTTCGTCGACGCGATGGTCGCCGCGAGGTCGTCGCCGAGGTCGGTCGCAGCGACGAGATCGAGATCCGAAGCCGCCTCGACTGCTGCAACAACGTGCGTCCCCATCTTTCCCTTCGCGCCATTGACGACGACCTTGATCATCGCGAGAGCTCCGTGTGGCGACTGGCCGCGGAATTCCGTACAATTCCCCTGCCTCGAGGCGGCTCGAGGGCGCTCCTCCGGGCCTCCGAGACGCACACGCCCGGAGAGCGCGGGTGGTATCGTATCAACGTGGAGGTCTCGTGTGACCATCATTCCGGAGAAAGCCCTCCTCGGCTTCCTGAGAACCTGCGTCGATCTCAGCGTCCGGACGCTCGACGAGCTCGAGTCCAGCGGCGCCAGCAAGGCGGCTCCCCGCGAGCTCCTCGACGAGTACGCCGCGTTGATCCGCGAGCTCCACGCGCAGAAGCGAAACGACACCATCCTCGCCGACGAGAGCTGGGAGTGGATCTGGGAGGTGAAGCCCGATCTGAACGTCGTGCAGCTCTACGGCCGGCTCGCCTGGCTCAACTACACCCTCCTCGATCTCCTCTGATACCTCCCTCGCTATCGCCGCCGTGACCGCTTGCGCGCCCGCGCGTCCGTGGCGGTCGCCAACGAGAGGTTGACCTGTCCCGAGCTCGTCCCGGCGTAGATCGACAGCTCGAGCTTCCTCTCCTTGCCGCCGAACGCGCGCAACCCGAACACCACATCGCGCGTCGGCCGTCTGCTCTTCATCAGACGGAATATGGCGCGGATCCTCGGTGACTCCTTGCGCTTTCGAGAGGACTTCGCCCGGTCGGATTTCCCGCTGGTCCGCGCCGGCGCGCCGCGCCCGCGGCCGCCGTCCTCTCGATCCCCGCCGCCCGCCAGGATGTCGCCGGCGACACCCATGCGGAGGTCCCGCCCCTCGGCGCTCGACGGCGGCTCATCACGCGGTGGGCCGATCACCAGGTAGAACTTCTCCGCTCGCCCGCGGACGACGGACACCCGGTACGTCCCGGGCGGCAGCACGGAGCTGCGGTAGCGCAGCTCGCGGGTCGTCCGGAGCACGGCGGTCGCCGCGAGGATCGCCTTGATCTCGCGCGCCGTGTCGGCGTGCCGGTCGAGGCGCTCGCCCGGCCCGTAGACCGGCCGCGACGGAAACTCGAGCGTCGCGCCGGGCACCTCGACGCTGTGCGGCGACCGCCGCGGGCGCCGCGTCGCATCGCCCCGATCGCGGGAGCCGCTCAGCAGCGGCGCCAGCGCGCAGATGCCGAGCAGAAGGACACCTCTCCAGTGTGCTGAATCGACTCTCATCTCTCACACCTCCATTCCGGGCGTTCACCTCGAGAAAAGCCCCGGCGACGGCGCCGGCCTGTTCCCATGCCCCCCTCCGATCGCGGTCGCATTCGGAGCGCAGTACCAAAAGCGGCCGTATTGGGCCGCTACGACCTCGTCAGAGTGTGTGCGTGCGGCATCCGCCACCGGGGCCGCGACGCGCGCCATCGGACCGTTCGGCAGGTCCCGTCGCCGCGAGTCGCGATGTCGAACCACTCCTGCTCGTTCGGTGGCGCGCCCAGGGCGAGCGCGCCGTTCTGTCATGGCAGCTCCCTCCGTTTCCTGGCTCCGTTCTGTCCGCGGACGCCCGCGGCGCCGGTCGCCGTACCGGTGGCGGCGCCGGTGACCGGGGCGCCCTCCGTGATGCTTTCGAGCGCTCGACACGACTCGACGTCTGCAGCGTCGCGGAGCCGCAAGAGCAATCCGGGTGCCACGGCGCCACCGACGAAAACAAACGACTTGCGAAAAATTTTGAACGGCGTCTCACCCGGATCCGGACACCTGACCCGGATCCGGCACACACCGGCAAAAAACAGAAAAAATCAAAACGCGATCTCCACGCGGCCGGCGACCCCGTGCGGCGCGCTCGCGACCCTCGTGATGGCGACGTTGGGATTCGGTCGCGACCGCTGCTACAATCCCAGCGCCCGCGCCCACCAGCGAGAGCGGCGGTGACAGGCGATAGCGTGGCCGTCACTGGCGCAGTGGTCGCTGGCGCGGCCGTGGCACGGCGAGAGCATGACGGCCGCACGGCGCCCGAGGTGTTCCGGAAACCGCATGGACGAGCAGAGCGGCGACGCACGACAGAGGGCCGACGGCACCATCGACGACAAGCTCGAGGCGCTGCGCGGCCTCCAGGCGGTCGTCGAGCGGCTCCGGGGGCCGGACGGCTGCCCCTGGGACCGCGAGCAGACGCTCGACTCGATGTCGCGGAACTTCCTCGAGGAGGCGTGCGAGGTGATCGACGCCGTCGAGTCCTCGAGCGCCGCCGCCCACAGCTCGAGCGACGCCGTCTGCGAGGAGCTCGGCGACCTGCTGATGAACATCTTCCTCGCGGCGCGCATCGCCGAGGAGGAGGGCGGCTTCGATCTCGCCCGCGTCGCCCGCACCGTGACGACGAAGCTCATCCGGCGCCACCCGCACGTCTTCGGCGACGCCAGCGCGGACACGAGCGACGAGGTCCGGGTGCACTGGGAGCGGGTCAAGACGAGCGAGAAGCGGCGGGGCGGCCGCGACGGACCCGCCTCGACGCTCGACGGAGTTCCGAGAAGCCTCCCCCCGCTGGCGGCCGCCTTCGAGTACGGCAGGAAGGCGGCGCGCACGGGTTTCGACTGGCCCGAGGCGAGGGACGCGATCTCCAAGGTGCGCGAGGAGCTGCGCGAGGTCGAGGCGTCCCTCGATTCCGGCTCGCCCGGCCGCATCGAGGACGAGATCGGCGATCTCCTGCTCGCGGTCGTAAACGTCTCACGGAAGCTCGGGATCCTGCCCGATAGAGCACTCAGGAGGGCGAACGAGCGGTTCTGTCGCCGCTTCCGGCGCGTCGAGGACTTCATCGAGGTCACCCGCAAGCGCGAGGGCCGAACACCCTCGCTCGATGAGATGGAGGAGCAGTGGCAGCAAGCGAAGCGACAGGGATGACGACGCCCCCGGCGGCCGGCCCCGCGCCGGACGCCGCGGCGGTCCGCGAGTGCGGGCGCGAGCTCCAGGAGCTGCGCGACCAGGTGCGCCGGCGCATCGTCGGCCTCGACGGCGTGCTCGAGGAGGTGCTGATCGCGCTCCTCGCCGAGGGACACTGCCTGCTCATCGGCGTGCCGGGGCTGGCGAAGACGCTCGTCATCAGCACCATCGCCGAGCTGCTCGACCTCACCTTCAAGCGCATCCAGTTCACGCCGGACCTGATGCCGAACGACATCACCGGCGCGACGATCATCTCCGAGGCGAGCGAGAACGGCGGCGAGACCGCCGAAGACAGCCGCTCGCTGCGCTTCCTGCGGGGACCGATCTTCACCAACCTGCTGCTCGCCGACGAGATCAACCGCACGCCCCCGAAGACACAGGCTGCCCTGATGGAGGCGATGGAGGAGCGGCAGATCACGGCGGGCGGCCGGCGCCACACGCTCGAACGCCCCTTCTTCGTGCTCGCGACGCAGAACCCGATCGAGCAGGAGGGCACCTACCCGCTGCCGGTCTCGCAGCTCGACCGATTCCTCTTCACCGTCCTGGTCGATTACCCGTCGGCCGAGGAGGAGTTCGAGATCATGGAGCTGACGACCTCCGCCTACCGCGGCGACGTGCGACAGGTGCTCGACCGCGAGCGCCTGCTCGAGATCATCGACCTCGCCAGGCGGATTCCGATCTCGGAGCGGCTCATCGGCTACACGACGCGGATCGTCCGTGCGACGCGTCCGATCATCGACCACGCCGTGCCGGAGGAGTCACCGCGGACAGCGGCGGACAACGGCGACGCGGCCGCCGGCGCACCGGTCGAGCCCCCGGAGGAGCGCGAGCGCGCCCCCGACGCGAGCGGGCGCGATTTCGTTGCGGAATGGGTCGCCTGGGGTGGCGGCCCGCGCGCCGTGCAGGCGATCATCGCGGGGGCGCGGGCGCGCGCCCTCATCGAGGGGCGCGCCGAGGTCTCGGCCGACGACATCCACCGCGTCGTCAAGCCGGCGCTGCGCCACCGCATCATCCTGAACTACCACGGCGAGGCCGAGGGAGTCTCCGCGGATCGCGTCATCGAGCGCGTGCTGCTCTCGATGCCGGAGGGGCTCTACCGGCAGCCGGCGCCGCCGGGCTCGCGGCGTGGCGTCGTCGGGCTGCTCAGGCGCCTGTTCGGGGGCTGACGGGCGCGTCGGGGAACCACGCCGAGCTCGCCGACCCGCTGCGGCGATCAGGACCCGCGGTGCTTCAGGACGTACGCGATTACGTCCTTGGCGCAGTTGCGGCAGTACTCGTAGCGCGACTCCATGCGGTCGAGGACGTCGTGCACGCGCTTCTGGTCCTCCGCGTCGAGCAGGTCGAACTCGTCCGAGCCGTACCGGAGGATGTCCTGCTCGATGAGCGTCAGCATGCGCTCGCGGTCCTTGTAGAAGTCCTCGCGGAGCGCTGTGCGGATCTTCGGGAAGAGCTTGTGGTAGTCGATCTGCTTCTGCGGGTGGTCGAGCGACCAGGCGGCGATGCGCGTCATGATGTTCGAGCGAAACTCCTCGGGCGACTCCGAGATGTCGACCGTCTTCTCGACGGACGTCATCATCTCCTCGTTCGGCGGCTCGTAGGAGTTGGTCGCCGCGTTGTAGAGCTTCTCGCCGCTCTCGAACGCCTTGACGTGGCGGAAGTACTCGAGGAAGAAGCGGTCGTACTCGGACTCGTCCACCAGCCCGATGCAGTTGTAGACCTCCTCCGACACCTTGCGGATGTACTCGCGCCGCGCGACGTCGAGGAACTCGCGCGCGTCGTGGTACCCGTTGTCGACCGGCAGGCGGAGGAAGTCGTAGAGGCTGACGTCCTTGCAGAGGGCCTCGAGCGAGTCGAAGACGGCCATCGGCGTCAGGCACTCGTAGTTCTTGTTCTCGGCGGCGAACGCGAGCATCGTCATCATCTCGCGCGGTGACGCGCCGCGGCGTCCCTCGTACTCCGCCGAGAAGATGCCCTCGAACTCGCCCTCGCTCTCCTGGTACTCCTCGCGCAGCTCTGTGACGCCGTTGCGGAGCGCCTTCTGTTCCTCCTCGGTCAGGCGCGTCGGCGGCTCGCCGGTGTCGTAGAGCACGGCCTTCTCGTACGGCGTCAGCTCGCCGACGACGCGCGCCAGCGCCCCGGTGTAGTTGTCGGGATCCGGCCTGCGGAGGCGCGTCAGCACCGCCCAGGTCGCCGCGATCTCCGCCGTGTGCGGCGTCACGTGCCGGTCACGCGAGAAGAGCTGGATGTGCGTCTCGTAGAGCTCCTTCTCCTTCGAGATCATCAGCAGGTACGGCGAGGCGATCAGCTCGATGCGCCCCTTGAAGCTCGAGAAGTCCGGACTGCGCTTGAAGAGGCTGAGCTGCTTCTCGTTCGTCGTGCCGATGATCACCTCGTCGAGGTACGCCATGAAGTGCGGCAGGTTGACGGTACCGCGCTCGCAGGTCGTCAGCAGGTACTTGTTGGTCTCGAGCGGCCGCTTGAGGAAGTCGCTGTACTCGAGGATGCCGTGGTTGGCGTCGATGATGTCCCCCACCGGCTCGAAGAGGCTGAGGTTGCGCAGCAACGCCGGGAGGTGCCAGTGTCGCTCGGACTGGATCGGCTGCACGGTGGCGTCGACGTTCCCTTGCGGCTCGATCGATACCGCCCCGATGCGGTACCGCTTCGAGATGTAGTACCGTTCGACCTGCACGTGCCGGATCACCTTCATCCAGTCGCCCTGCGCCGCGCTGAGGAGCGCGTCGTAGATCCTCCGGCACTTCTGGCAGAGGTCGCCCTCGAGGAAGTACGTGTAGTTGAAGTCGGGACGCACCGGTCCGTCGTACCGCTCGATCGCCTGCTCGACGATCCGGCGGCGCTCCTCTCGCGGGATCAGGAAGAGCGGCGGGTCGTTCATCTCGCACGAGATGCGCGACGAGATCTCCTTCTCGTCGAGAAGCGCGAGCGAGTCGCCAGTCTCGGCCTCCTCCGCCGCGCGATCGAAGCCGATGCGCTCGAGGTGCTCCTCGCGCTCGCTGAACACCCAGTTGAACCGCAGCAGCACGCCCTGGTCGGTGCGCGAGAACTTCTCCAGCGCGCGCACCACGCACTCGACGAAGCTCGTCTTGCCCGAGCCGTTCGGCCCGTGGAGCAGGATCATCTTGTCGACCCGCCCCTTGCGCGCGAAGCTCTTCAGGTGGCTGTAGAACTCGTTCTGGGCGCGCTCCTGGCCGACAAGCTGCTCGCCGAACTCGCCCCCGACGTCCGGATCGAAGAGACGGAACCGGTTGGTCTCGCGGCCGACGCGCGAGACTTCCCGCGAGCCGTAGTGGTCGAACATCTCGAGGACGTACTGCGGCGCGGTGCGCAGGAAGCGGTAGGGCTGCTCGATGAAATCCCCGAGGAAGTCCTCGAAGGTCTTCAGGCGGTCGCGGCTCTCGAACCCCTGTCTGTTGCCCTCCTGGATGCGCTGGAGAATCGATTCGGGGTCCATCTCTCGAGCTTCGAGCGCCGGTGCGACCGACTTGTGATCGCGCGTTTCTTCCAGCTCCGCCATCCGGGCCGCCAATCTCCCGTGCCGAGACGCGCCGTCCGTCCTAACACGTTATCGACCCGTACCCGGGAATTCTGCAGGGTCACCGGGGATTTCGCCAGCGGTTTCGCAAACCGCGTGCACGGCGGCGCGCGTGGCCGCGGTATGCGCCGTCAGGAGCAGGCGATAAAGAGATGCACGGCGGCGCGGCGACGTTCGAGCCGACGGAGAGCCGTGACGCGACGTCGGACCCCGCCGCCGACCGCGCTCAGGCCTTGCCCTCGTACTGGCGCAGCTTCTGGTAGAGGGTCTCGCGCGAGATCCCCAGGATGCTCGCCGCCTGCGCCTTGTTGCCCTCGGTCTCGTCGAGGACGCGCAGGATGTAGCCCTTCTCGACCTCCTCGAGCGGCTTCAGCTGAAACGACAGCTTGCCGCGGGCGGTCTTGGCGACGCGGGCCGGCAGATCGCCCGGCGTGATGCGAGTCCCGTCCCCCATGATCAGCGCCTGCTCGAGGACGTTGCGGAGCTCGCGGATGTTCCCGGGCCAGTGGTACTTCAGGAGGCACTCGGCGGCCTGCTTCGTGATGGTGACCTTCTGCGGCGAGGCGTGCTCGAGGAAGTGCCGCGCGATCGTCAGCGCGTCGTCGCCGCGCTCGCGCAGGGGCGGCACGGCGATGGTCACCACCGCGAGGCGGAAGTAGAGGTCCTCCCGGAAGCGGGCCTCCTCGATGAGCGCCTGGAGGTCCTGGTTGGTGGCCGAGATGACGCGGATGTCGACCTCGATCTCCTTCTTGCCGCCGACGCGGAAGAACTTGCGCTCCTGCAGCGCGCGCAGGATCTTCACCTGCATGTCGAGCGGCATGTCGCCGATCTCGTCGAGGAAGAGCGTGCCGCCGTTGGCGAGTTCGAACTTCCCCGGCGTCGTGCGATTGGCGCCCGTGAAGGCGCCCTTCTCGTAGCCGAAGAGCTCGCTCTCGACCAGGTTCGGCGGGATGGCGCCGCAGTTGACCGCGATGAAGGGCGCGCCGTTCCGGGTCGAGCGCTTGTGGATCGCCTTGGCGACGAGCTCCTTGCCGGTGCCGTTCTCGCCGACGACCAGGACCGAGGTGTCGCGCGGCGCGACCTTCTCGATGATGCGAAGCACCTCGGCCATCTTCGGGTGATCGGCGACGAGGTCCTCGGAGCCGCCGGCGATCGTCCGCAGGCGCTTGTTCTCGGCGATCAGGAACGTCTGGTTACGCAGGTGCTGCAGCGCGAGCGCGGCGAGTCGCGCCAGGGCGCTGACGAACTCGAGGTCGCTGCGGTCGAACTGCTCGCGCTGGCTCCGCGTGTCGACGTAGAGCAGCCCGAGGAAGCGGTCCTCCTGCACCAGCGGCGCGCAGAGGAAGGAGCGGATCTTGAGGTCGATCACGCTCATGCCGAAGTCCTGTCGCTCCGGCACGTCGCGGACCAGCACCGAGCGGCGCTGCCGGATGATGTGGTTGAAGATCGACTCGCTCATCTGCAGCGACTGCGCCTTGCCGCCGTGCACGGGATCCCAGAAGCGCACCACCGTGAGGCTGCGCGGGTCGGCGTCGCCGTCCTCCGGCGCCAGACCGAGGAAGCCGCGCTCGGCCCCCACCTCGCGCGTCGCGGTGTTGAGCAGCAGGTCGAAGAGCTCCTCCTCGTCGCGCACGCCGAGGATCTCCTCCGAGATGCGGTAGAGCTGCGAGAGGCGCGCGTGGATGCGCTCGGCGACCTCCGGATCGCCGAGGTCGGGACGCTCGAAGGGAACGGTCGCGGCGTCGACGCTGATGCCGCCGACCCCCTCCTCGAAGTCCTCGCGGTCGTCGCGCACGACGTTGAGGGCGTGCACCGGCTTCATGCCGGGGAACTCGAAGGTGAACTCGCTCTGGCCGAGGAGGATGCGATCGCCGTTCTCGAGGACGTGCGACTGCACGCTGTCACCGTTGACGCGGATCGGGTTCTTGCCGCCGACGTCCTCGATGACGGCGCACGCGCCGTCGAAGCGGATCTGGGCGTGCTGGCGCGACGCCAGGGCGTCCTCGATGACGACGTGGTTCGACTTCTGGCGGCCGATGCTGGTCACGCCGCGCTCGAGCACGAAGGTCTCCTGCTGCCCCTCCCGCGGGTTGAGCAGTCGGATTCTGGGTCGGTCGTTGTCGCCTGTCGCGATCATGGTGTTCCAGCCGGATCGCTCACCGGCCGCCCCGGGGGGCGGCGATCACCGCCCCGGGCGCCCACCGCAGCCGCGTCCCCGGCCCGCCCCCGCCCGTCTCGCCGGGGGCCCCGAAGCTTCCGGGAACGCAAATCGGTCCGATAACGATGCTTGTGGAAGAACCCCTATTGTACAATCTGGCGCCGCGCGAGGGAACCCGGTTGCCCCTCCCGTGGAAAACCGGCCGCGAGCACGCTACCCTAAGTAGGTCAGTGGACACGATTCCGGGTCCGCCTCCCGAGTGATGTGTATCGCGAGGCGCCGCGAATCGTGGCCGAGTGGAAGAGGTGGAGAGGACCCACCGCCGGGAGCGGCCCCGATGCCGTGTTGAGACCGGAGGGCGCCCAGCGAGCGCCCGGAGAACCCCCACGAGGGCACACGATGACGAGCACCCTCGCCGAGACTGTCCACGACGTCCTGCGACGCTATATCCTCGCCGATGGCTTCCCGGTGGTCTGCGATCTCGAGGCGAGCCGCGGCTCGTGGCTCGTCGACGCGCGCAGCGGCGAGCGCTACCTCGACTTCTTCAGCTTCTTCGCCAGCCTGCCGCTCGGCTTCAATCACCCGGCGCTGGCTCTGCCCGAGAACCGCGAGCGAATTCTCGCCGCCTCGCTCCACAAGGTCTCCAACAGCGACGTCTACACCGAGGCGTACGCGAGCTTCGTCAGGACCTTCGCCGAGGTCGCCCTGCCGCCGGCCTTCCCGCACCTCTTCTTCGTCGAGGGCGGCGCGCTCGCCGTCGAGAACGGACTGAAGACCGCGTTCGACTGGAAGGTGCGCAAGAACATGGCTGCCGGACGCGGCGACGCGCTCGGCACGCGTGTCCTCCACTTCCGCGAGGCGTTCCACGGCCGCACGGGCTACACACTGTCGCTGACCAACACCGATCCGATCAAGACCGCCTACTTCCCGAAGTTCGACTGGCCGCGCGTCCCCAACCCGAAGATCCGCTTCCCGCTCGACAAGCGCGAGATCGCGCGCGTGAAGCGCGCCGAGGAGGAGAGCGTCGCGGCGATCGACAAGGCCTTCCGCGACCACCCGAACGACATCGCGGCGATCATCATCGAGCCGATCCAGGGCGAGGGAGGCGACAACCACTTCCGCCCCGAATTCTTCCGCGCCCTGCGCGAGATCGCCGACCGCGAGGAGGCCCTGCTCGTCTTCGACGAGGTGCAGACCGGCATGGGGCTGACCGGAAAGCTCTGGGCGTTCGAGCACTTCGGCGTCGAGCCGGACGTGATTGCATTCGGCAAGAAGACCCAGGTCTGCGGCATCATGGTCAACCGCCGCGTCGAGGAGGTCGCCGATCACGTCTTCAAGACGCCGTCCCGGCTCAACTCCACCTGGGGCGGCAACCTCGCCGACATGGTGCGCTGCGAGATCATCCTGGGCGCGATGCGCGACGAGGGTCTGGTCGACCAGGCCGCTCGCGTCGGCGCGTACCTCCTCGACCGCCTCCACGAGGTCGCCCGGCAGCACGAGAAGGTCGCCACCAACGTCCGCGGCCGCGGCCTGATGTGCGCCCTCGACCTCCCCGACCGCGCCCTCAGCCGCGAGGTCGTCCGCCGCTGCCGCGAGGAGCGCGTCATGATCCTCCCCTGCGGCGAACGCTCGGTGCGACTCCGCCCGGCCCTCACCGTCGGCGAGGAGGAAGTCGACCAGCTCACCGAAATCCTCGACCGCGTCCTCGGATCGCTGCGATGAGCGCGGCGGGGGCGATCTTCTCACTGACAGTCCTGCTCGCTGCCCCCCCACCGCAGCCCGAAAGCCCCCTCCGGGCCGTGGAGGTCTCCGTGCTCGATTCTCGGGCGACGGGGTATGGGACGTTTCAGAGTCACAATCAGAAGGTGGTGTGGTGCTCCGGGGGGATCTTCGCGGCGCATATTCGGTCTCGCAACGAGCCGTACACGGCGCAGACGTGGCGGCTGTCTCGCAGTCGGGATGGCGGCAAGACGTTCGAGGTCGTTCACGAGGCGACTCACGCGACGAATCCGCCGGTGATCGAGGCCGATGCCGCCGCGAACGTCTATCTGATCCGGCCCGACTTCATCGACGGCGACGCCTACCTCTACCGCTTTCTCGCCGCGCGCGATTATCGCGATCCCGAGGTGTCGAACATCCCGCGAGGGGCCGCCGGCAAGTTCGCCATGGTGCTCGACGCGCCGCGGCGGCGGCTCTGCTACTTCGCGCACAACAACACGTTTCACCTGGTCGGCCTCGACGGCGGCGTCGAGCGCTCGGTCGACCTGCTGCGCGGCGGCGAGAGGGCCGTCCTCCAGTACCCGCTCCTCGCCCTGGCGCGCGACGGCACGCTGCACGCCGCGTGGACGACGCAGAAGCGCGGTGTCTACCTCTACTGGGACATCCATCACATCGCCTCGCGCGACGGCGGCGTGACGTGGAGCAACGTCGGCTCGCCAGACGTCACGCTGGACCTGCCGATCGTCGCCGATGACGGCGGTCCCGCCGCGCGGGTGTCGCTCGACGACGAGTTCGAGTCGCACACGTGGCTGTCGAACCTCCTCGCCAGGGACGGCAAGCTCCACTTCCTCTACCTGGCGCAGACCGATCCCTCGCGCGAGCATTTCGTGCGCCGCGACGCGACCACCGGGGAGGAGGATGTGCGCATCCAGCCGGACCTGCGCGGCGAGCGCATCTCGCTCCGTGGCCTCTCGGGGTTCTTCGCGACGCGCTCGGCCGAGACCGGCTCGCCGCTCTACTGCGTCTCCAACGCCGGCGGGAAGATCGCCTGTCTGGTCAGCCGCGACAACGGCCGCACCTGGTCGGATCACGCGGTGAGCGAGGAGACCTTCGCGCCCTACTCGATCGGCGGCGCGCGCGAGATCACGCCCGACGGCTGGATCCTCGGCACCTTCACCGACCAGACCGCCGCGAGCGACGACCTCGAACGCCACT
This sequence comes from Planctomycetota bacterium, assembly GCA_041569895.1. Taxonomy (GTDB): domain Bacteria; phylum Planctomycetota; class UBA8108; order UBA8108; family JACQVS01; genus JBFFXF01. The sequence goes on from JBFFXF010000063.1 coordinate 18,945, forward strand.
GCCCGGTCTACTTCTTCCGCATCCGCGCCGAGCGGGCGTCGCCGTGACGGCGGTCGCCGCGCTCAGGAGAACGCGGCGATGCCGGTGATGTCCTGGCCGAGGATCAGCGTGTGGATCTGGTGCGTGCCCTCGTAGGTCTTCACCGTCTCGAGGTTCATCATGTGCCGGCCGATCGAGTACTCGTCCATGATGCCGTTGGCGCCGAGGATCTCGCGTGCCGAGCGGGCGATGTCGAGCGCGACGGCGACGTTGTTCATCTTCGCCAGCGACACCTGCTGCGCGCGCGGATCGCGCTTCTCCTTGATGCGCCCGAGGCGGTAGGCGAGGAGCTGCGCCTTGGTGATCTCGCGCAGCATCTCGACGAGCTTCTCCTGGATCAGCTGGAACGACGCGATCGGCTTGTCGAACTGCACGCGGCTGCCGGCGTAGACGAGCGCCTCGTGGTAGCAGGCCATCGCCGCCCCCACCGCGCCCCACGCGATGCCGTAGCGCGCCTGGTTGAGGCACGAGAGCGGCCCGCGCAGGCCCTTGGCGCCCGGGAGCCGCCGGTCGGCGGGTATGCGGCAGTCATCGAAGACCAGCTCCGACGTTTCGGAGGCGCGCAGGCTCCACTTCCCCTCCTGGTGCGAGCTGGTGAACCCCGGATCGCCGCGCTCGACGAGGAAGCCGCGGATGACGTCGTCCTGCTTCGCCCACACGACGGCGACGTCGGCGATGCTGCCGTTGGTGATCCACATCTTCGAGCCGTTGAGGACCCACTGATCGCCGTCGCGCGTCGCCCGCGTCGCCATGCCGGCGGGGTTCGAGCCGTAGTCCGGCTCGGTGAGGCCGAAGCAGCCGATCTTCTCGCCGCGCGCCATCGGCGGCAGCCACTTCTCCTTCTGCTCCTCGGAGCCGAACGCGTGGATCGCGTACATCACGAGCGACCCCTGCACCGAGACGAAGCTGCGGATGCTCGAGTCGCCGCGCTCGAGCTCCTGGAGCATGAGGCCATAGGCGACCGGGCCGACGTTCGAGCAGCCGTAGCCCTCGAGCGACGCGCCGAGGAGCCCGAGGCGCGCGATCTCCGGGACGAGCTCGGTCGGGAAGCGGCCCTGGTTGAAGCAGTCGCGGATGATCGGCAGGACGCGCGCATCGACGAACTGCCGCACCGAGTCGCGGATCAACCGCTCCTCGTCGGTCAGGAGCTCATCGAGGTCGAAGTAATCGACGCCTGCGAATTGACTCTCCACGGCTTCCTGGAAGAAAAAAGTGACCCCAAGGGGATTCGAACCCCTGTTGCCGGGATGAAAACCCGGTGTCCTGGGCCAGACTAGACGATGGGGCCACGCACGCGAGCCCCGCTCCGTCGGCGACCGGGACTCCACCTCGGAGCCGGAACGCGGCCGACTCGCCGGCCGCCCGCCCCGCTAACTCCGCCGCCTTACTGTACCTTCGGATTTCCGTGTTGCAAGCCTGCGTCCTTTTCCGTCCTCGGGGTGGGATGGGGGCGCCGGTCGGTCCGTGGATTTCGCAGAGTAGCGGGACGGAGCGGTCCGCAGATTCCGCAGATTACGCAGAAAAGAACGGAGCCGGTCGGTCCTCGCGCATGTCGTCCGCTGACGCAGAAGGCGCGGATTAACTGGAGTCTCCGTTGCCGCCGCGGCCACGCATGAAGGCGGTGAAGAGGTCGATCGGGACCGGGAAGACGATGGTCGAGTTGTGCTCCGCGCCGACCTCGGTCAGGGTCTGCAGGAAACGCATCTGCATCGCCATCGGGTGGCCCTGGATCGTCTGCGCCGCGTCACGGAGCTTGGTGGCGGCCTGGGACTCTCCCTCGGCGTGGATCACCTTGGCGCGCCGCTCGCGCTCGCTCTCGGCCTGCTTCGCCATCACCCGCTTCATCGACTCGGGGAGGTCGACGTGCTTGACCTCGACGAGCGACACCTTGATGCCCCAGGGGTCGGTCTGCTGGTCGAGGACCTCCTGCAGCTGGCGATTGATCTTTTCCCGTTCCGCCAGCAGCGCATCGAGTTCGGCCTGGCCGAGGACGCTGCGGAGCGTGGTCTGGGAGAGCTGACTGGTGGCGTACATGTAGTTCTCGACCTCGAGCACGGCGCGCATCGGCTCGAGGACGCGGAAGTAGACGACGGCGTTCACCTTCACCGAGACGTTGTCGCGGGTGATGACATCCTGGCTCGGGACGTCCTCGACGTGGGTCCGGAGGCTGACGCGCACCAGCCGGTCGATCGGCCAGAAGACGAAGATCAGGCCGGGTCCCTTGGTGCGCTGCAGGGCGCGTCCGAGGCGAAAGATGACGCCGCGCTCGAATTCCAGCAGGATGCGGATGCAGCTCAGGACGTAGAGGACCACGATGGCGACGAACACGCCGACGTACTGGAGGGGTTCCATGGTCTGACTCCTTCACGAGTTCTCGGACGGCGTCGTCGGCGAATCGGGGCTCGCCGGCCTCACCAGCAGCGTCAGGCCGTCCATCTTCTCGACCTCGATCTCCTCGCCGGCGACGATCTCCGTCCGACTGATCGCCTTCCAGCGCTCGCCGTGGACGAGCATCACGCCGCGCCACGCGTCGCCCTCCCGCGAGAACGACACGTCTGCCAGGCCGCGCGCGCCGACGAGGGCGCTGCTGCCCGTGCGCGGCGGCTCGCGGTGCGCCCGAACGACGCTGGTGACCAGGACCGCGCCGATGACGGCCGTGGCAGCCGCGACCGGGATGATCACCCCGAGCGAGACCCGCCCGAAGCCCGCCGGAGAGTCGACCAGCATGAGGGCGCCGAGCACCAGGCAGACGAGGCCCCCGGCGGTGAGGGCGCCGTAGCTGGTGACGAAGATCTCGGCGACGAGCATGCCGAACGCGAGCACGAGCAGCAGCAGGCCGGCGTAGTTGATCGGCAGCACGGACAGACCGAAGAACCCGAGCGCGAGCAGCACGGCCCCGAGGGTTCCCGCGACGCCCCACCCCGGCGAGTAGAGCTCGAAGAGAACGCCGTAGAAACCGAAGATCAGCAGCAGGAACGCGACGTTCGGATTGCAGAGGACCGCCAGCAACTCCTCCCCCCACCACACGGCGTGCTCGCGAGTGAGAGCGCGCGCGGTCTCGAGACGACGGGAGGCGCCGCCGACGGTGACCTCGCGCCCGTCGATCGACTCGAGCAGGTCCCCGAGGTCTTCCGCGACGAGATCGACGAGGCCATCCCGGACGGCCTCGCTCGCCGAGAAGGAGACGCTCTCGGTCACCGTTTGCTCCGCCGTCACCGGGTCGCGACCGCGCATCTCGGCGAGCGACCGCACCCAGGCGGCGGTGTCGTTGACCACCTTTTCCATCGGCTTCGGGGCGGGCGCCGGCGCCCCGTCCTGTCCCTCGGGCCCCGGCTGCGGCGCGGGGGAGATCGGGAAGCCGCCGCCGATCTGCACGGGGTGAGCCGCGCCGATGTTCGACCCCGGCGCCATGGCGGCGACGTGGCTCGCCAGCGCCAGGAAGACGCCCGCCGACGCCGCCCGCCCGCCCGATGGCACGAAGATGACGACGGGCACGCGAGCGCCGAGGATGTCCTTGACCATCGACCGGGTGGCGCCGAGCAGCCCGCCCGGCGTGTCGAGCTCGACGATGACGCACTCGACCCCCTCGCGCTCGCCGCGTTCGATCGCTGCGCGGAGCACGCGGGCGGTGATCGGCGAGATGGTGACGTCGTCGAGCCGCAGCACGAGAACGGCGGGCCGCCGCGGCCCATCTTCGTTGTCGTCGCCCGCGACCGCGAGGCCGAGGACGGTGAACACACCGGCAAGAAGCAGGGCGATGGTCGCCTTCATGCGATCCCCAAGGTATCGTCGTGGAGGAAGTTCCGCAACGGACGTGCCAATGAGCGACGACGCGGGCGCGGGCCGCCCTCGTGCCGGCGCTGGGCGGCCCGCATGGCGCGGACGTTGTCACGTGGTGCGGAATTCCCCGCGGCGCCCCTTCCAGCCGACGGTCCCGTACGCGGGATACGGCGCCGCGGACTCGGCGGAATCGCGTTTGCTGGAGAGTTCCACCGGCGGCTGCCGACAGCACGGGAGGTGATCCATGAGCCGAGACCGCGACGACTCCAAGTCCATGTTCGCCGAGGAATCCTCCCTGCGCTGGGCGTTTCTCGAGGACGATCCGGATCCGTGCGCCGTCGTCTCGGAGCGCATGGAGGTCGTCTACCTCAACAGCTCGGCGCGGAAACTCGTGGCGGACCGGTGGTTCGGCAGGCGGTGCTTCGAGGTTCTTCCCGTCGTCAACGAGACCTGCGCCCTGCACTGCCCGACCATCCGTGCCGTCAACGAGTCGGACGACGTGGTGTACTGCGAGGAGCGCCTGCGGCTCGGGGACGGCGCGGAGCGCGATCTCGGCGTGGCGCTGATCCCGCTCGGACAGGGCCGCGACGACTGCGCCCGTGCAGTGCTCCTCCTGCGGGAGAAGGGGACTGCGCGCGACGAGGCGGAATTCCGGTCAGGTCTGCTGGCGGACGCAGGTCGACTGCGAGATCGGATCGAGGCCAGCCCGCGCTGAGAACGCGCTCGCATCGAGTCGCGACCAGCGCGAACGCGTCAGCTCTCTCCCGGCCCCCGGACGATCTCGGGGTCGCCGCTCCAGGCGGAGCTGCAGCGGGCGACGTGGCGGACCACGTCGGTGGTCGACACGACGCCGATGAGGCGGCGGCCGCGGGTGACGAAGACGCGGTGGATGGTCTCGCGGTTCATGAGGTCGCAGACCTCGCCGAGGGAAGCGTCCTCGCCGACGGAGAGGACGTTCGGCGTCATCCAGTCGGAGACCACCCCTCCCGCCGCGGCGTCGGTCTCCTCTCCGGGCGCGTTCACCGCCAGGAGGTCCGACGCCGACACCACGCCGCGCACCTCGCCGTCCTCGTCCACCACCGGCGCCCCGCTGATGCCGCGGTCCTCGAAGAGCTCGATCGCCTCGCCGATCGGCGCGTCGGGGCGCAGCGTGACCACGTCCCGGCGCATGACGTCGGTGACGCCGACCGCGTCTGGGTCCAGTTTCATGGGTTTCCCGGCCTTCGCTCCCTTCACTGTGGTGATCATGCACTACCGGGTGCCGCCTGTCCAGCTGGGTTCTCCGGGTCAATCGGGTCGACCCCTTCTTCGTCCGTGTGGATACTGTTGCTGTCATGAAACTGCCCTCGCACGACGAGATCCTCGCGCTCTACAACCAGAACCGCTTCCTCGACGCCTACCGCCTCACAGAGGCCGCCTGGGACCGTCCGGAGGTGGCGGACACGCTCGACGCTCGCGAGACGCTACTCGCCGGGCGGCTCGCCCGGCGGCTCGGGTCGGGGAAATTCGCGCGCGGGCTGTTCAAACGCGCCCGAGAGCTCGCTCCCGAGCACCCCGCTGTTCGCTTCTACACACGCGATCTGCTCCACCCGCGCACGAGCATTCTCGATCTGCTCGAGGCGTTCGAGGCGGAGCCGGTGCCGGAGTCCGCCGACGACAACCTGCGGTCGGTCTGGGCAGCGACCCACGCGATCTCGCTGTCGAGCGTGCGCGATTTCGAGCGCGCCCGCGAGCGCATTGCCCTGGCGCGCGACAGCGACCCGGACGAGCCGTGGGTCGACGCCTGCGAGGCCGGTGTCCTCTACGACCAGGATCGCTGGGCGGAGGCGCTCGCCGCCGCCGAGCACGCCTGGGATCGCTGCCCGGGCCTGCCCTACGGGTCTGCCGTCCTCGGGTTCAGTCTGGCCGCGCTCGGACGGCCGGCGGAGGCCGCGTCGCGCCTGCTCCGGTGGAGCGCCGCCTCGCCGCAGTCGTGGGAGGTGCTCGAGCTCGGCCTCCGCTTCGCGACCGATGCGCTCGAGCGCGGCGACGAGAGCGTCCTCGAGCACCTCCCGGGCGGCCTCTACGAGTCGACCGGACGCGTCCTCGAGCTCGCCCCGCTCGCCGATCGCCGCCTCGAGATCCGCGTCGCCTGCCTCCGCGCCGACGCGGCGAAGCGCGAGGGGCGGCGCGAGGAGCTCCTGCGCCACGCCCGGACGGCGCGCACGTACTTCTTCAACCGCGTCGCCGAGAACCTGCGGGACAACGCGGGCGGCAAGCGCAGCGTCATCGAGCACGAGCGCGTGCGACAGCGGCACAACACCTGCTTGCCGGCGAGCGTCGTCACCTGCGCGAGCGCCTTCGGCGAGGCCGTCGATCACGACCGACTCGTCGAGCGCATGACCTACGACGGCACGCCGACGTGGCGCATCGTCGAGTGGGCCGAGGAGAACGACTGGAGCGCCCGGCCGTTCCTCGCGCAGCCGGAGGCGTGCTTCCGGCTGGTCGAGGCCGGTTTCCCGTTCGTGCTGACGCTGCGCCGTTTCGGCTGGGCGCACGCCGTGGCGGCGGTCGGAGTCGACGCTGGGATGCGCACGCTCATCTACCACGAGCCGTCCCACGGCCGCCTCGGCGAGATCCTCATCGACCAGATCGGCGAGGGCGAGGCGCCGCTCGGTCCCGAGTGCCTCGCCGTGGCGCCGCCGGACGCGGCGGGGCGACTGGCGGAGATCGAGCTTCCGGGCGAGGACTTCGCCCGCGCGCAGGTCGGCATGCACCGCGCCCTGCAGACGCAGTCGCTGGCGTCCGCGCTGGAGATCGCATCGGAGTTCGCCCGCGGCCACGACGATTCGCCGCAGGCGCGATTCCTCGCGGCGCGCGCCGCGCACGAGTCCGGCGATCCGCGCCGCGCCGTCGACCTCCTGCGCGAGCTGCTCGGCGAGCACCCCGACTCGCTGCCGATCCAGCAGTTGCTGCTGGCGTCGTGCCAGGCCACCGGCGACACCGCCGCGTACCGCGACGTGCTCGGCGCCATCGTCCTGAGACAGCCGATCCCCGGCATCGACGGCAGCCGGGAATGGATCCACCCCGAGCCGGTGCTCCTCGCGCGTTACGCCGACCTGCTCTCGCAGTCCGCCACACGGCTCGAGGACGCGCTCCGTCTCCTGCGCCGGGCTCTCTACCACGGTCCGTACCATGGCGAGAGCTACCACTACCTCGCCGACATCCTCTGGAACGCGGGCGGCTCGACGCCGGGTCGCGTCCCGGCGGCCGACACCGGCCCGCTCCGGCCACCGGGCGGCAACGGCGCCTCGACGGGCGACCTGCGCGAGCGGTCGCTGCTGGCGTACCGGATCGCCTCGTGTCTCGACGGCGAGAACGAGCACTACGCCGACGCGTACGCCTGGGCGCTCAGGAAGCGCGGCCGCGCCGAGGAGGGGATCGCGTGGCTGCGGCGGCGCGCCGAGCGATTCACGGGCGACGCGGGGGGCGGCGCGGCGTGGGCGACGCTCGTCACCGCGCAGGAGGCGTTCGGCTTCCCCGACGAGAGCCTCGCCAGCCTCGAGGAGGCCCTCCGTCGCCGCCCCGCCGACGTCACGCTCGCCGGATTCGCGGTGTCGTTCCTGTCGCGATACGGGCGGTTCGACGACGCCCGCCGGGCGCTGGAGACCTGTCGCGTCGAGGGTCGCCCGACCGATTACCACCGCGCCGCCGCCATCCTGGCGCGTCGCGAGGGCGATCGGCAGCGCGCGCTGGAGCACGCTCGCGCGTGGCTCGAGGAGCGACCTCTCGACCGCGACGCCCGGCGCGCCGTCGTCGAGCTGGTGACGCTCGAGGACGGCGTCGATGCCGCGGGCGCGCTCGTCGAGGAGTGGTTCGAGCGGCACGTCGGCGACGAGGGCGTCGAGGAGATCCTCCTCGAGCACCTCGATCGCGTCGGCGACGACACGCGTCGCATCGCTCTGCTCGAGCGGCGTGTCGAGCGGAACCCGCTCGACGACTGGGCGCTGCGGGAGCTTTCGTGGACCGTGCTCCGCGACGTGCAGACGCTTCCCCCCGACGCGCTCGTCGACGGGCTCGCGCGACTGCGCTCGCTCGTCGATCGCTGCGTGCTGGCCTCGCCGGGCCACGCGAGCACCACCGGTCTCCTGGCCGAGCTCGCCACGCTCGACGGCGACACGCACGCCGCGGTGGAGCTCCTCGGCGAGGCGCTCCTCGAGAGCCCCGACTACGTCTACGCCATCAATCGCATCTTCGATCTCGTGCGCGACCACTCGCTGGAGGAGAAGGAGCGCGGCGTCGAGATCATCAACCGCGCGTTCTCGACCGAGGCGGGCGACCTGCAGGCGGCGCGGACCGCTGCGCTCGGCATCGCGGAGTATCTCGGCAAGGATCGCGCCCTCGAGGCGATCGAGCGCTGGAGCGAGATCTCGCCGGACGACCCGGTGGTCGCCGAGGCGTGGGCGGACGTGCATGTCGAGTACGGCTTCGGCCGGGAAGCCGCCGAGGCGATCACGCCGCGCCTCGAGCGCATGGTGGCGCGCTACCCGCTCCACAGCGGGCTCGCGCTGTCGCTCGCGGACGCCTACACCATGCTCGATCGCCACGAGGACGCGGTCCGCACGTACACGTCGCTCCTCGAGCGCGACCCCGGCTGGACGCAGGTGCGCACGCGGCTCGCCGATGCGCTCGCCGTCGTCGGCCGGCCCGACGAGGCGCTCGCCCAGCTGCGGCAGGCGGTGAAGCTCCGTCCCCGTGATCACTCGCTGTGGCTGCGCCTCGCCGACGCTCACGTCGTGCGCGAGGATCGGGAGCGCGCCGTCGCCGTGCTCGCCGAGGCGACCGGCGTGCTGCCGTCGGTGATGGATCTCTGGGAGCGGCGCATCGAGATCCTCGAGTCGCTCGGACGGCCGCAGGAGGCGATCGAGGTCGCGCGGGAGCTCAATCGCCTCTATTCCGATGGCGCCTACACGTTCTACGTGCTGGCGCGGACGTACCGCGACTCGGACCTCACAATCGATCGAGCGCAGATCGAGACGGCGTTTCAGGAGTCACTGCGGCGCAACGCGCGCCTCTGGGCGGCCGTGTGGGACTACTCGATCTATCTCTGCGACCAGGGAGATCACGAGCGCGCCGCGCGTCTCGTCCGCGACTACCTCGAGCTGGAGCACGACGACATCTACGCGCGCGGCGCACTCTGCGTGATCACGCGGCTCTCGGGCGACCAGTCCGGGGCGCTCGAGCAGATGCTCCACCTCGTCGAGGAGCACCCCGGCTACGAGTACGGCTGGCGATGCGTCCTCGACTGGATCGAGGAGGACAGGGCGTGGGAGACCGGGCGCAAGGTGCTCGCCAGCGCCCCGCCGGAGGTGCGGCACCACATCCAGAACGGCTGCCTCTTGCTCCGCGTCCTGCGGTTCTGCGGCGAGGCGCCGGCGACGCTGCGCGAGCGCTGGAGCGAGCTGGTCAGGAACTACTCGACCTCCCCGCGGATCAACCTGACGTGTTTCGACGAGCTGTGGGAGCTCGGCGAGCACGAGGGCGCCGAGCGCGTGCTCGCCGATTTCGCGCGGTACGAGCCCGACTCGCCTCCGGTCATCGCGCGACAGGCGCGTGTCGCGAGCCGTCGCGGCGACCGCGACGCGGTGCTCGCCCTCGCGCGCGAGGTCTTCGACTACCAGGGAAGGGACATGCCCAACAGCGCGGCGCTGGCCTTCAGCGCCGTCGAGGATGCGGGGCTGCTCGACGAGGCGGTGCGGATCGTCATCGAGCTGCTCGATCAGGGCGTGCGGGTGATGCCGGCGTGCATCGGGGAGCTCGCCGACCGGCTCGGCGCTGCGAGGGTCTACACATCGCTCATCCAGCTCCTCGACGCGCTGCAGCGGTGTCCGGGCGAGTGGGACCGTGGCGCGTATCTGGAGCGCATCGCCTCGCGCTTCGTCGAGGTCGGCGGCGCGCGACTGATCGTCCGCCGGGCGCGCCGCAATGAGCTCGACACCAGCGACACGCGCATCTGGCAGGTGGTCGGCAGGGCGCTCGCCGTTCTCGGGAAGCCGCGCAAGGTCGTGAAGTGGATGCGGTCGTGGCGGGAGCGCGACGGCGTCGAGCAGTGGGCCCTGAGCAACTACGCGTGGGCCTGTCTCGTCACGGGGCGGCGTCGCGAGTGCGTCGACGTGAGCCTCCACTCGCTCGAGCACTGCCAGCAGGATCACGCGGCCCCGGACATGGTGACGAGCTGCCTGCGAGCGCAGCTCGAGCTCGGCGACGTCGAGGCATACCTCGACGTCTACTCGCGCTTCAGCGCCCTTCGCGAGCGCAGCGAGCCGGTGCAGGCGCGCGTCGCGTTCGAGCTGCTGGCCGAGCTGATGCGGGAGACCGACCACGCCCGGCTGCGCGAGATCGACCGCGGGCTGCGCGACCTCGGAGCGCCGTGCGCGTGGGCGATCGGTCCGGCGCGGAAGCTCCTGGCGCGGAAGATGCCGTTCTGGTGGCGGCTCCTGCGGGTCATCAAATAGGTCATCAAATAGCAGTACGCCGGTTGCGTGTCGCCGCCGATCGTGGTGTCATCCGGCGGAGGCGCCGATGAGCTCATTCGCCGACATCAGCGAGAGCGAGTTTCACGCCGCGATCGAGTCCGACGGCACGCTGCGGGCACTGCAGATCCTCCAGACCGCGTTCACGATGGGGTTTCTCCTCTTCGCGGTCGTCGTCGTCGGGTTGCACGCGAGCGGGTCACTGAAGCAGGGTGACATGGCGCCCGTCGCGCCCGACGACCCGGACAGGCTCGACATCCTGCCGATTCTGACTCTCGTCCACGCGGCGGTGGCGATCTCCTGCTGGACACTCGCCTTCGCCTCATTCGGCGCCATGATCGGTCCCGCGAGGCTGGCGAGGGCGATCGCCGAGCCGATGATCCTCCCGGGTCCGTCAGGAGCCCGGACGATCGTCGAGGGTCCGGCTCACAAGTGCATCGCCCTCCTCCGCGGCGCGATCCTCGTCCGCCTCGCCCTGATCGAGGGCCCGGCGCTCTTCGGGGCGGTCATCTGCCTCCTCGGCGCCATCGATGGCAGCATCGACGAGCAACCGCTCTACTGGCTCAACCTGCTGAGCGGCGCGGTGCTCGTCCTCTTCGCCATCGCGACCTTTCCGACACGCGATCGGCTGTGGGATCTCGTGCGGCGGCGGTTTGTGGAGATCCGGTAGCAGCCGACGCTCGACGAAGGACGGGAACGCAGATTACGCAGATTACGCAGATTGCGCAGAGGCGATGGGGTCTTCTGGGGCCCTGTTCTCTGGTCTCTGATCTCGGTCTCTGTCCCCATCGTTGCAGAAACGTACCCGTTCCCGTGCCCGTCCTCGAGGGGTCTGGTATCGGAGTCAGATGACCGACTCCGATACCGATGGCCGATACCGATACCGACTCCGATGACCGATACCGATACCGATTCCGACTCCGACTCGATGCGCGGGGTTTCCTGTGCGGCGGGGGGCGGCGGCGTCGCTGAGTCGAGTGTACCCGGTGCTCGGTCGAGTCAAGGGTGCCC
>JBFFXF010000064.1:0-30247 GCA_041569895.1 Planctomycetota bacterium
CTTCGGCGGCGAGACTCTGCGACGCATCCAGGAGGAACGCAGGAAGACGATGAAGCAAGGAAGGTTCGCTCGACAGCTCAAGCGAGGCTCACCAAGCTCGACCCGTCGAAAGTCCCCGTCCGGTGTCGACGTCAAGCCTTCCATGATGTTCTCCTTCCTCGGCGAACCTCACTCACGGTGGGATCTGCCGAGAGGACACGACGGCCCGGAACAACCGCGATTTCGAGGGTGAAACGCCAGCAAGGACCTGCGTTTTTGCGACTGTCGGGTCCGACTCCGAGGTCCGGTCTCTGATCTCTGATCTCTGTCTCTGATCTCTGTCTCTGTCCTCTGTCTCTGTCCTCAGTCTCCGTCCTCTGTCTCGATGCTCCGTCTCGGTCCTCCGATCCTCTGCCTCGGTCCTCGACGACGAGGCGCGACCTGGAAGGATCGATCCACATCTGGCACAGCGAGTGTAAACCGACCCGCGCCGCCGCGCCCTCGACTCGCCTCCGGTCGTGGGTCGGAAGTCATTGCGTGGCCGTGCCTTCGCGCCTGTGACGATGGCTGCGGTCGGCGTTTGGCCCGCCCGTTGCTCTTTTCGGCCGGAGGAAAAACGCCGTCGGCGTCGCCGTGTCGCGCCGAGGCGAATCGCCCCGGGTTCCGAGCGATCCCGGAAGGGGCACAAACGAGGTCCGAGGAGGGGCACAGCGAGGGTGCCGACAGGTGGTAGCCGCGGACGCGTCGGTGAACGCGTCCGCGGGAAGATCTCCGGCCGATCCATCCGGAACGGCCGCAGGTCTTTTTTTTTTGGGGGGAGAGCCTCCGGCCAGGGGCTCGGGAGGCCGGCCCGAGACGACCGCCGCGTCTCCAGTCGGATGCCCCGGACGCCGGGACGCCGGCGCGCCGGATGGCTGTTGACATGTTTGCGAAGCCCGCCTAGGATTGCGTTGCGTCGGTCGACGCAACCCGGGTTTCAGCACGACTCACATCCTCGAAGCGAGCCGTCCACGGGAGAGCACAGGGTCTCCGGGAGGAGTCGATGTCTTTTCGCCGTGCCGCGCTGATCGCGGCGATCCTTCTCGTCGCGTCCACCGCCGGTCCTCTCGTCGCCGCGGATCGTCCGTTCATACGTGGTGACTCCAACGGGGACGGCGCGGTGAGCATGGCGGACATCATGACGGTGGTCCGCTTCCTCCACCGCAGCGAGAATGTGCCGCCCTGTCGCGACGCCGCCGACTTCAATGACTCGGGGAACATCGACATCACGGATCTGGTCGGCATCGCGAGCTTCATATTCTTTCTCACGGGCACCAACGAGCTGCCCCCGTCACCGTATCCGGCGCCGGGCGACGATCCCACGCCGGACCCGCTCGACTGCGCCTCGGGCTCACGCGCGCGCGGCGTCGGCGCCGCTGGCGGTGGCATCGCTCGGCTCGATTCTCCCTGCACCGCGGAGGACTTCGAGAACGACACCGGCCCGGTGATCTTCGATCAGGTCGATCGGCACGGACAGATCGTCGATTTCGTGCTGTTCGCGCGCAGCTGCCTCTACGGGTATCCGGGACAGGAGAATCTGGTGATTCCCGTCGGCATGTCGAACGCGGACGACCTCGACGGGTTCACGCTCAGCGTCTTCGCGGATCCGAAGAGAATCTGGCTCGAGCGCTTCTCGTTCGACGACTCGGCCGTCAGCGAGTTCGGCCCCGATCTGACCTACAACTACAATCACTGGCTCGCGGAGGGCTATCTCGCGGCGGCGGTCTTCATGGACTACACCGAGCCGTTCTTCGGCAAGGTGTTTCCGACGTCGCGCGACACCGTGCACGCGTCGAATCTCGAGCTGTCGATCTCGCCGGAGGCCGAGCCCGGTGACGTCCTGCGCATCGAGTTCGAGACCACGCCGGGACTCGACGCGCTGCGACCGGCGATCCCGATCGAATACAGTGTGGAGGGGCGCTCGGTGACGCCGATCTTCGGGAAGCGCGGCGTCACGATCAAGGTGCTCCCGCGTGAACGGCTGTTCATTCGCGGAGACGCCAACCGCGATCTGATTGTCAATATCAGCGACGTGATCCACAGCCTGCGGTTTCTCTTCCTGGCCGAGCGCGTCTCGTGCCTGACGCCACTCGACACCAACGCCGACGGCCGCGTCAACCTGACCGATCCGATCTCACTGATCGACTTCCTCTTCCGGCGCGGTCCGCGGCCGGAGCTGCCCTTCCCCCACCCCGCGCCGCTGCCGGCGGACGACTGCCGCTCGTAAACCCCGCGGCGCCAGCTGCCGTTCTCTCGCTCACCCGATCTCGCGTGGTCGCCCGGCTCCGCGCACGCCAAAAAAAACCCCCCCGTGTAGAACACGAGGGGGCACAAACGAGGAGAAAAAAATGAAACAAGTGGTATCGAGTTCGAATCGGGCGTCCGGGCGATCAGACGCCGTCGCGCTGCGCGCGACCCGTGTGCGACTCCTTTCTGCACGTCGTCGATCGGAGCAGGGACTCGTGGCCGCCGTGGCCACGTTGCAGGCGTCAGGCAGGACAGATCAGGGCGGGCATTACCACGTTCCCTGCCTTCACGCTGCCCCGCGCCCCCGAAGCCCCGGGCAGGCGCGGCTCTCCGATCACTTCGCGTGCGACGGTCTCCGGGCCGAACGACTCCCTCGATCGACCCGCGGTCGGGCAGGCTCTCCGGTGTCTCGCGTGCTGCCTCTCTCAGCCGAAACCGCCGATTCCCACACCTGAAAACGCTCGGATCAGCGGCTTACCCGACCTGTATGGTGGGGAGTATAAGTCCACTCCCAGCGCCCTGCAAGATATTTCAACGCTGGCCGGTCGGCTCCGAGGGGGGCCCCCCCGGTTCCCCCCGCCCACGAAAAAAGGGCGTGCAGATGAATCTGACGCCCTTCCGTAAGAAATGAAGCAAGTAAAAGGAGAAATGGGTAACTTGAGCCCCTCGCCTCCTTTTTCCGCCGCACATCGTGCGACTCACCCAACGCGGGGGGAGAAACCAATTCCTCCCCTACCCTCTCGTCGCCCAACTACCAACCCCCAGGACCCCTTCGCAGGACGCCCTCGAGAGTCTCGAGGGGCGTCCGATCGCTGTCGTACAGTGTGCCGATTCTGAGAGAGCAAGCGGCGTTCCACATCGCACGCCTCCGGGGCCGTCACCGCAACTCATTCTTTGACCGCTGGTTCCGACGATGGCCGCAAGCTGGCCCGAACCGGGTTGCGGCCAGGAAACGGCCGATGGCACCTGCACGGCCGGCTGGCGACCGGGAATGCGGCAGAAGTTTGGCCGCCACGAGGGCTCCGCAGCCGGTGCGCCGAACGGAGGGCCAGGGCGGATCGTGCCCACGGGGCACGCGGAGGCCATTTCCTGGCCGCTCGCAAACGGCCGAGAGAGGGGGGCCGGCCCGGGGAGGGCGACGGGGCCTGGCGAGGAAAACGGGCTCTCAGGTTCCTCAGACGGACTCAGAAGGGACGGGCGAGCTCGCGCTTGCGCTTGCAGGAGACGCAGAGCGTCGCGAACGGCAGCGCCTCGAGGCGCTCGAAGGGGATGTCGCCGTCGCAGTCCTCGCACCGGCCGTAGGTCCCCTGATCGAGCTTCGTCAGCGCCTGCTCGACCTGCTCGAGCGTGTTCGCCCCGACCTCCATGATCTCGCAGACGGAGTCGGTGTCCTGGGTGTCGGAGGCCATCTCCTCGAGATCGGCCAGGTGGTGCTTGTCCGCCGTCTCGAGACCGCTGAGCTCGCTCTGGAGATGCCGCGTCAGCGCCTCCTTCTTGAGCAACAGCGCATCGCGGATGGTGTCGAGCTTCTGCCGGGAAGCGCGTCGAGGTCTCGACGCGGCCTTGCTCACCGGCTTGCCGTTCGAGGGGCGCTTTCGCGCCGTCGAGGCCTTCTTCGCGGCCTTGGTTTTGGCTGTTTTCGCAGCTTTCTTGACGCGCGAACCGGTCGACTTCCTGGCTGGTGTCTTCTTGCCGGTTTTCCCGGAAGCCTTCTTGCCGGTGGTCTTCTTCTTCTTGGTGCTCTTGGTGGCCTTCCTGGTCGGTTTCTTGGCGGTCTTCTTCACAGTGACTCGCTTTCCAGCCTTCTTCTTCGCGCCTCTTTTCGAGGTGCTTTTCGAGGTGCCCTTCTTGCCCGTCTTCTTCTTGCCGGCCGTCCTGGAGCGTTTGGTTGCCATGGTGAATCACGAACTGATCTTGGAGACCCGCGGCCGCACCGGCCGCAGACGCCCTTGACGCAGACGCCATCGACGCGAGGCCGCTTCGAGAAGCTCTGCCGCACCCGCGGCCGGCGAAACGAGCGCCCGATTTTAGGGGCGCGCCGGGGGTTCTGCAACAGAGAATTCCGGACCCCGTGGATCGCTGGCCGGCGTTATATCGGCTCCGGAAGCCGACTTCTTGCTTCAATTCCCCGTTGGGGTCGTTTAGAATCACCCGCTCGCGTCGGAGACGGTCGATCCACTCGGGAACACCGATCCGCCACGCCCCTCGGCCGCGGCCCGACGAGAGCCCCCGACCAGAATCCGGTAGCAGCTCCGGCGACCCTCAAAGGATAAGCAAATCGGCGCGTGAAGACATGACACAGGGAGACGTTCTCAGCGGAAAGGCGGTTATCGGGCAGTCGGGAGGCCCCACCGCGGTCATCAATCAGAGCCTGGTCGGGGCGATCGAGGAGGCCCGGCGCCACCCGGCGATCACCGGTTTTTACGGCGCGGTGCACGGCGTCCAGGGCGTGCTCCAGGAAGACCTCATCGACCTCTTCGCCGAGACGCCCGAGACCCTCGAGCGCGTGGCCCGTACGCCGTCCGCCTCCCTGGGATCCGTGCGCAAGAAGCCGTCCGCCGACGAGTGCCGCGAGCTCTTCGAGATTCTCCAGTCGCACGAGGTGCGCTACTTCTTCTATATCGGCGGGAACGACAGCGCGGAGACCGCCTCGATCGTCGCCCGTCTCGCCGCCGGTTCCGGGTACGACCTGCGGGTCTTTCACATCCCGAAGACCATCGACAATGACCTCCTCGTCAACGACCACTGCCCCGGCTATGGCTCTGCGGCGCGGTTCGTGGCGCTCGCCCTGATGGGCGACAATCTCGACAACCGTTCGCTCAAGGGCGTCAAGATCGACGTCATCATGGGCCGGCATGCGGGATTCCTCACCGCGGCGAGCGCGCTGGCGCGCAGGCGCGAGGACGACGGGCCGCACCTGATCTACGTTCCCGAGGCGCCGTTCGACCTCGACTCGTTCACCGCCAGCGTCGAGGCAACCTTTTCGCTGCACGGCCGCTGTCTGATCGCGGTCTCCGAGGGAATCAGCGGGCCGGATGGCAAGCCGATCTTCCAGACGGGAGAGAAGGACTCGCACGGCAACGTGCAGCTCTCGGGGACGGGAGCGCTCGGCGACTATCTCGCCGGCGTGGTCAAGGAGCGGCTGCGCATCTCGCGCGTTCGCGCGGACACGTTCGGATACCTCCAGCGCTGCTTCCCCGGCGTCGTGTCGGAGGTCGACGCGACCGAGGCTCGCGAGGTCGGCGCGTTCGCCGTGCGCGCCGCCGCGTCCGGCGAGCATGAGTCCGGCTCGGTCGCCATCCGACGTCTCGAAAGCGCCCCGTATCGCTCCGAGTACTTCATCACGCCGCTGGTGACGGTCGCCAGGAACACGCGATCGCTCGGCAGCGACTTCCTGGCCGACAACGGCCACGACGTGACGCGAAAGTTCCTCGACTACGCCCGACCGCTGGTCGGCGACCTCCCGGAGACGGGACGCCTTCGAGGACTGCCGATCCCCCGGCGCTCGAAGGGGCAGCGCTCGGCGTGAGCCAGCCCGGGGACCCCGCACCTCTGCCGGCGCGCCCGACCGTCGAGCCGGTCGAGCCGCCGGAGGGGCTCGGCGGGACCCTGCGTCGCATCGGTCCCGGGATCATCATCACCGGCTCGATCGTCGGCTCGGGCGAGCTCATCGTCACCACCCGCCTCGGGGCGGAGGTCGGCTTCACCCTCCTGTGGCTCGTTATCCTGAGCTGCGTCATCAAGGTCTTCCTGCAGATCGAGATCGGCCGTCATGTGATCTCGGCCGGACGAACGACCCTCGAGGCGTTCGATCGCGTCCCGGGTCTCCGCCTCGGCGCCAACTGGGTCGTGTGGTGCTGGGCCGTGATGGCGTTCTTCACGATCTTCCAGCTCTCCGGCATCCTCTCCGGAGTCGGCGAGGTGCTCACGCTGTCGTTCGACGGCGACATGAGCGCGCTCTGGAAGTGGACCCTGCCGGTCGCGGGTGTCACCGCGCTGCTCCTCTCCACCGGCCGCTACCGCCATATCGAGCGCATCACGACCTTCATGGTGTTCGTCTTCACGACGCTGACCATCGCGGCGGTCTTCTTCCTGCAGGGCACCGCGGACTACGCGGTGCACGGGAGCGACGTGGCGCACGGACTGTCGTTCAAGCTCCCCGAGGGCGACGCCGGACTGCTGACGGCGTTCGGGGCTTTCGGGATCACCGGCGTCGGCGCCTCCGAACTGATCTACTACCCTTACTGGTGTCTCGAGAAGGGCTACGCCCGCTTTGCCGGCCCGCGCGAGGACACGGACGCGTGGCGAGCGCGCGCGCTCGGGTGGATCCGCGTCATGAAGGTGGACGCGTGGGTGTCGCTCGTGGTCTACACGGTGGGCACGGTGGCGTTCTACTTCCTCGGCGCCGCCGTGCTGAACCGCCAGGGCGTCGTTCCGCAGAACGAGGAGATGGCGATGACCCTTTCGAGGATGTACACCGGGACGTTCGGCGAGGGCACCGGTTTCTGGATCTTCCTGATCGGCGCGTTCGCGGTGCTCTTCTCGACCTACTTCGTCGCCACCGCCTCGAACACGCGCGTCATGGCGGACGCGGCGCAGGTCTTCCGGATCGTACGGTATCCCCGCGACGAGGACCGCCTGCGCATTGTCCGCATCCTCTGTATCGCGCTGCCGGCCATCTGTTTCTTCATCCAGTGGGTTTTCGGAAAGCCCGTCGACCTCATCATCTACGGCGCCATCGCGCAGGCGAGCATGCTGCCGATCATCGCGGTCGCCACCCTCTACCTGAGGTACGCCCAGACCGACCGGCGCATCGCGATTCGTTACTGGGCGACGGAGCTCTTCCTCTGGCTGGCGGCGACGACGATGCTCGCCTTTGGGCTTTTTGAGGTGGTTCGACGGTTTGTCGGGCGGTGAGGGTGATGGGGGTGGTGTCGGCCATCGGAGTCGGAATCCACCTCCACAACTCGTCCTCGTCCTCGAAGGCTCCGTCGCGGAGTCCGATGACCGACTCTGATTCCGATGACCGACACCGACTCCGACTCCGACTCCGACACCGATGCCGATTCCGAGACCGATGCCGACTCCGACTCCGATTCCGAGACCAGAGACCAGAGGTCCGAGATCCGAGATCCGAGATCAGAGATCAGAGAAAGGGTACGCGCACGGGATGGTCAGTTGATCACGCCCGGGCCGATGTTCTCGAAGAACTCGGCGCGGCCGCGGCCGCGGGTTTTGACGCGGATCGGGATGCCCTCGAAGATCGCCAGGTGCTTCAGGCGTTCCTTGAACTTGATGAAGATCACGCTGGCGCGCCTGTCGCGCTTGAGCTTCGAGATGACTTCCCAGCGCTCGATGAAGACCTCGACCGGGCCGCCGAGGTCGGCGGCGAGGTCCGCCTCGAACTGGTCGCGCAGCATCTGCTGCGAGAACTGGTCGAAGACGAGCGTGACCCGATTTCGCCGCTGCTCCCAGAAGCCCGAGAAGAACTCGTCCTCCATTCCGGGCTCGATGGGCAGGCACTGCAACGTGAACGTGTTGTCGTCGAAGAAATCGACCACGAACTCGAGCGTGTAGTGCTCGCGGAGACCGGTCCTCCTGGCCTTGGTGACGTAGCTGCCGGTGTAGATCCACGCGGTCGATGTCACCTCCGCGAGCGGCGGTTTCTTCGACCTGGCGCTCGCGGGCGGACCGACGGTGAGCGTTGCGAGCAGCGCCGTGACGAGGGCGAGGCCGATCGCGCGCTGAAACCTCATGAAAACCTACAGTAGCGTTCCTGGTCTCGTGTTCCTGGTGTCGTGTTCCTGGTCTCTTTCGGCTGGTTCTCCGAGTATCGCCCCTGTCTGACGGACGCCGCTACCCCTTATTCGAACGCCAGCGGGGCTTCCTCGCAACTCCCGCTGGCGACCGGCCACGCGCCGGGCCAGCCGCAGGCCCGCCGCAGCGCTCAGCGCGGCCCGAGCCGCCGCACCCGGCGCACCGATCCATTGGCCTCCTCGGCCGCCCACACCGAGCCCGCCTCGAGGGGACCCGCCTCGCCGCGCCGTCCGGACGGCCACGCGATGCGCACCCGGTCGGCGCGTGTCGCGTCGCCGAGCCCGACGAGCACCGCGGCGTCGTGCGCCGAGAGATAGCTGCCCGAGCGCGATACCTCGCGCGCGATCAGCCGGCCGCCCGCGTCGATCTCGATCCGCGCCCCGATCCCCTCTCGATTGGAGACCGACCCGCGGAGCACGAGCCCGATCACCTTCCCGGCGCCGGCGCGGTTTTCGAGCAGCAGCGGCGGCCCGTCGAGAAGCGTCACCAGAAGATCCTGGTCGCCGTCCCCGTCGATGTCACCTGCCGCGAGGCCACGGTGGTTGCGCGGGCGCGCGAGGTCGCCGGACGACGCGGCCGGGCGATAGCTTCCCCCGCCGAGCGACTCGAACAACAGACCCGGCTGCTCGAAGCTCGCGCCGGCGCCGAGCTCGGCCGCGCGCGGGTGCACGTGCCCGTTGACCACGACGACGTCGAGACGCCCGTCGAGGGTGACGTCGAGGAACGCCGCGCCCCACCCGAGATACGGTCGCGACGCCGGCCCGAGCCCCGACGCCGCGGAACGATCGGCGAATGTCCCGTCGCCGAGGCTCTCGTAGTACGCGTTCGGCTCGTCCTGATAGTTGGTGACGAGGATGTCGAGCCACCCGTCGCCGTTCACGTCCCCCACCGCGACGCCCATGCCCGCCTGACCCTGCGCGTTCTCGCTCAGCGCGGCGCCACGAAAGAGCGCCTCGTCGGCGAACGTGCCGTCGCCGCGGTTCATCCAGAGGAAGTTCGCCGTGGTGTCGTTCGCGACGTAGATGTCCGGCCGGCCGTCGCGGTCGAAGTCGCCCGCCGCGACGCCGAGGCCGTACGCGCCGGGTTGCGCGCCGAGACCCGCGCTCTCCGTGATGTCCTCGAAACGGCCGTCGCCGAGATTGCGGTAGAGCACGTCGCGCGCGGGGTCGTGCATCGGCGGCCCGCACGAGATCGCCACGCCGTGCTCGCGGCACGGCAGGCCGTCGTTCGGTGGCCGCTCCAGGTCGAACTCGACGTAGTTGGCGACGTACAGGTCGAGGAGGCCGTCGCCGTCGTGATCCAGGAATGCCGCGCTGGTCGAGAAACCGGGGTGATCGAGCCCCGCCTCGCGCGCGCGCTCGATGAAGGTGCCGTCGCCGCGATTCAGGTAGAAGCGATTCGGACCGAACGCCGTGATGAGCACGTCGAGGTCGCCGTCGTTGTCCACGTCCCCCACCGCCGCGCCGACGCCCCAGCCGTCGAAGCGCATTCCCGCGCTCTCGCTGACCTCCTCGAAAGTCCCCGGCGACGACTGGCGGTAGAGCGAGCACCCCGGACCCGGAAGGAGGCGCGGTCGCAGCCCGCCCCCCTTGCGCTCGACGATCTCCACCGGCCCGGCATTGATCACGAGCGCGTCGAGGAGCCCGTCGCCGTCGGAATCGAGGAGCGCGCCGCCGCTGCCGATGTTCTCGAAGATGAAGAGTCGCTCGTCCGATCCCGACACGTTCGGCCGCCGCAGTCCGGCCGCGCTGGCGATGTCGACGAACGCAGGGCTCGCACGGTCGCCCGCGCCCGGCGAGTCTTTCCGGATGCCCCTCACCACGAGCACGATGACGAACACCGCGCCGAGAACGAAGAGCAGCACGACCACGCCGGCGCCGATCGAGGCCGCCCGTCTCATTCGTCGTCCACGCGCCGGCCGTGATCGCGGATCAGCGCGCGGAGCTCCGCCGTCGCCACCTCGTGATCGGGGACCGCCCGGAGCAAGCGTCGATAGTGGAGCGCCGCCGCGGTGTAACGTCCGGCGCTCGCGAGCGCCCGCGCGAGCGTCAGTCGAGCGCCGACTCGCGCCGCGTCGCCGCGAAGCGCGCGCCACGCCGCTCGCTCCGCCTCGACGGGATCACCGGCCGAGAGCGCGTGCGCTGCGAGTTCCTCGAGCAGCGTGACGTCACCGCTCGAGAGCTGACGCTGGGTGAGCACGTAAGAGCGACGCAGCGCCTCCTGGTGCCGGCGGTGGAGCACGCGGAAGCGATCGAACGCCTCGCGCGCCCCGTCGCCATCGCCGAGCCGTCGCAGCGCGGTCGCCAGACCGAACACCGACTCCGCATCGTCGGGCGAGCGCGCGAGCGCCTCACGGAAACGCGCCGAAGCATCGGCGAAGCGCTCCGCGCGCAGATCGACGCGGCCGAGGAGCTGCCAGACCTCCGGCGAGTCCGCCCGCTCGAGAAGCTTCCCGAGCGCCGCGCGCGCCTCCTCGAGCCGTCCGAGCTCGAGGAGACACCAGCCGAGGTGGAGCGCGCTGTAGTAGTCCTCCGGATCGGACGCGAGGGCGCGCGAGAAGTGCTCGAGTGCCCTCTCGAATCGACCGGCGTTGAAGTCGATCAGCCCGAGATAGTGCTGCGTCACGGGACTCGCGCCCGGCAGACGGGCGAAGCGTTCCCGCGCCGATGCCTCGCGGCCGGACATGAAATCTGCGATGGCGAGCACCTCGATCCGGTCCAGCCCGAGCGTCTCGCTCCAGTCCTCGCCGTCAGCGACCGCGTCGCGAGCGCCCTCGGCGTCCCACATCTCGAGGCGGCAGCGCGCGAGCTCGATCGCCACCCGCGGCGCCGATGACGTGTCCGAGCGGTCGGGCAGGGCGGCCTCGAGCAGCGCCTCCGCTCCCTCGAGATCGCCGGCGGCGCGCATCGCGCGCGCGTGCTCGACCGGATCGCGGTCACGCCCGACGGCGGGCGCCGCCATGGCCGCGGTGAGCGCCAGGAACGCCGCGATCACGGGTCCTCGCATCCCGCCGCGCACGGGATCGGGTTCGACTCGACCGGATCATCACCGCAGGCCGGAAACGGCGACGGCGGACGGGGGGCGCGCTGGAAGAGAAAACCGAGCAGGAAGATCGCGTCGCTGACGTCGACCGCGAGGTCGGCGTTGGCGTCGGCAGCCGCGTCGCAGGCGAGGACGACGACGTTCCGGAAGAGAGCGCGGAGCAGCCACACCGCATCGGAGACGTTGACGCGACCGTCGCCGCTGACGTCGGCCCGAAGGAAGCGAGCCCGCGGCCGTGGCGAGAAGTCCTCGACGCTGACCTCGACGTGGAGCGGCGACTTCCGGCAGGCGCGCTCGCTCTCGCCGCGGAGCGTGACGATGTTCTCGACGGGCAGTCCCTGGTTCTCGCCCTGAAGGCCGTCCTCGAACCATATGTCGCCGGTGACGACGACGCCGCTCGGCACGTCGCCAGGCCGGAGCACGTAGCTCGCGCGCGCGATCGAGAAGCTCCCGGCCGGCGGCAGCGCGACGCTCGGATCGAACGGGTCGAACGAGAGGATGACCACCGACACCAGTCCGGCCTTCCGGCCGGCCGGGCCGTCGACGTCGATGATCTCCGTGCGATTGAAGCTGCGCGGGAAGAGCGCGCCGACGTCGGTGCCCGCGACGGTGACCGAATCGAGCTCGAGAGGATCGGCATCGTGTCGGACGCTGATCGACCAGCCCTGCGGCCCCTCGTCACCTTCGACGTCCACGGTGAGGACGACATCGGCCTCGATCCTGATCGCGCCCGCGGGCCGCACGCGCGTCCGCAGCTCGCGGCGCTCCGTGACGTCCACGCTCCCCGGAGCGCGCACCGAGAGCGCCACGCCGGCGTTGCACGTCGGCAGCGTCCGCAGGGTGAAGACGAGCGGTCGGACGCGGGGCATGACGGAACGGCCGAGGTGGACGATCTCGGTCTCGACCGGCCCCGTCTTCCCGACGATGCGGGGCGCCACGTCGACGCGCGCCTCGCTCGTGCTCTCCTCGATCACCTCGGGATGCGTTCCGCGGTAGGTCGCTCGCACCACGACGGCGCCGTCGGGCGGCAGCTCGAAGGCGACATCCGGGAAGACGGCGCTGACGATGAAGCCGGTCGGGCGGCCGGTGAGCTCCGGATCGACGATCTCGATCGACGCGAACCCGTTCGGACCGCCGCCCGGCGCCCCCGGTGGGCCGAGCTGCCTCTCGAGGTCGGTGCCGTCGAAGCCGACGCGAATCAGCTCGAGCGTGCCGGGCGTGTGGACGACCGCGAGGTTCCAGCTCTCGACTCCGGCCGGC
Organism: Planctomycetota bacterium; assembly: GCA_041569895.1. Classification (GTDB taxonomy): domain Bacteria; phylum Planctomycetota; class UBA8108; order UBA8108; family JACQVS01; genus JBFFXF01. The sequence goes on from JBFFXF010000064.1 coordinate 12,385, forward strand.
GCGACGTCGCTCGCGAGCACGCAGTCGACGTCGACCAGCGGTCGCGGCTGAAAGCTCGCCCCCGACTCGCCCCGCTGGTCGAGCGGGGCGTCGGTGCGCAACGCGACCGTGAACGTCCGCGCCGGGAGCGCCGATGTCGCGCCGAGGAGCGCCATGCAGCAGCAGGCGGCCCGGACGAGGGAAAGCGGCTGGGATCGGTGCGCGATGCGGGGAATCTCTGGAACCGCGCTCTTCGCGTCCATTACAATCGACGCCGCGCTTCCGGGGGCAGAGTGCGCCCCGGAGCGAGCAAGGAAACCGTGAGGATGATCGTGCAGCGTCGATCGGAAATCAAGGGCCAGCCCGGAGCGGCCGCCGCGACTGCTCTGTCGCGCGCCGGAGCGCTTCTCGTGACGCTGGCGGTGGCGTGGCTGGCGCCGAGCGGGCTCGTGCGGGCCGCCGGCCCGCGTCTGATCGTCGAGCCGCGTGCGCTCGATTTCGGCAAGCTCGGCCACGACACCAGGGCGAACGGCAAGATCACGATCCGCAACGCGGGCGACGCCAACCTGGTGATCTCGAAGATCAAGGAGAGCTGCAGCTGCATCAAGTTCCGTCCGGCGGCGCTGGCCCCGATCCCGCCGGGCGAGTCACGCACGATCGACGTGACGATGAGCAGCGGTCGCGCGCTCGGCAGGCTGGTCAAGAAGATCAGCATCGAATCGAACGATCCCGCAAGGCCGCGGCTCGACGTTCCCGTCGGGATGCGGGTGCACGAGGGCTACGAGCTCAGCGTCCGGGAGGCCCGCTTCGTCGGCATCTGCGGCGGCGAGCCGCGTACGATCGCCATCGACGTCAAGCGGAGCGCCGGCGGCCGCGGCCCGCCACCTGCTCTCGAGCTCGAGGGTTTCCGCGTTCGATTCGGCAAGAGCAAGCCGGAGCACTTCTCGGCGTCGGTGTCGGCCATCGAGGGCGGCCGGCGCGTCACCGTCCGACTCGATCCCGACCATCCCGAGGGTCGCATCAACGCGGAGCTGCGTGCGACGCTCGACGGCAAGACGCTGACCATCCCCGTCGTCGGCGAGATGTTCGCGTGGATCCTGGTCGAGCCGACCTTCCTCAGTTATCGGATCGAGGACTCCCGTCCGCAAAGTCGCGAGAACAGCTTCCGTCTCTCCTCGACGGACGGCACGCCGTTCCGGATCGTCGACATCCAGGCGGAGCCGTCGCGGGGCGAGTGCTCGCTCGACTTCGACATCCGCGTGGAGCCCGGCACCCTCGCCTATACAGTGCGCGTGACCGCCACGCCCGGGGCGAAGCGCGAGTCCTTCTACGGCAAGATCCACGTCTTCACCGACCACCCCGAGAAGCCCGAGCTCACCCTCTCCTACTCGGGATTCTTCGCCCGAGCGCCGCGCCGCGGGCGGTGACGGCACGGGGGCGATTCCACGAACGCAGCCTCTTGGGATTTGCCGTGGGCGCGGGTACCATGTTGCCCCATGACCGCCGAGGACGGGAAGAAGTACACGCTCGCCGAGCTCGCATCGCGCGTGCGCGGCGACCTGCAGGGACCCGGTGATCGCGTCATCCGCGACGTCCGGCCGATCGACAGCGCCGGGCCCGAGCACATCACCTTCATCGACGATCCTCGTTACATGAAACGCCTGGCCGACACCCGGGCCGGCGCGATCGTCGCGCCGCCGGACCTCGACGTCGGCCTGTTGCCGGCGATCCGCGTCTCGCAGCCGTACGTCGCGTTCGCGGAGCTCCTGGAGCTCTTTCACCCGCCGGAGCGCGAGGAGATCGGCATCGCGCCGGGCGCGCACGTCATGCCCGGCGCGTCGATCGGCCAGGGCTGCAATATTCATCCCGGCGCGTACATCGGCAAGGGTGCGCGCATTGGCGATCGCACCGACGTCCATCCCGGCGCGTACGTCGGCGCCAACGTCGAGGTCGGCGCGGACTGCGTGCTCCACCCCGGCGTGACGATCTATGCCGGCTGTCGCGTCGGCGACCGGGTGATCGCCCACGCGGGCGTGGTGATCGGATCCGACGGCTTCGGCTTCGCGCAGCAGATGGTGGGCGACAACGAGTTCGAGCCGGTCGTACATCGCAAGGTGCCCCAGATCGGCATCGTCGTCGTCGAGGACGATGTCGAGATCGGCGCCAACTCGACGATCGACCGCGCGACGCTCACCGAGACCCGCATCGGCCGCGGGACGAAGATCGACAACCTCGTCCAGATCGGCCACAACTGCCAGATCGGCCCGCACTCGATTCTCGTCGCCCAGGTGGGAGTCGGTGGCTCGACCATCCTCGGACGCTACGTCACGATCGCGGGGCAGGGGGGCCTCGTCGGTCACATCAAGCTCGGAAACGCCGCCCGGGTGGCGGCCCAGGCGGGCGTCACGAAGGACGTCGGCGACGGTGTCACGGTGGCGGGAAGCCCGGCGATGGAGGCGGGTCGCTACCGGCGGGCCTACGCGACGCTCGAGCGTCTGCCGGAGATCCGCCGGCAGATCCACGACATCGAGAAGCGCCTGAAGGAGCTCGAGGGCTCCGTCGAGGACGACTGAGCGCGGACCTCGGCGCGGCCCAGAGACCGGTCCGGTCAGGTCAGGTCAGGCGCGCGCCGCGAGCTTCTCCAGCCGCCGGTCGAGCTCCGGCGCGAGCGCGCTCCAGTGATACTTGCCGACTGCCTCGCGGAGTTCGTCGCGGTACTCGACCGGCGGCCGCTCGAGAAACGACCCCAGGAAGCGCTCGAGGTCCCCGTCGCTGTCGTAGAGGAAGAGCGGATGCAGGTGCGGCGGGATGATCTCGGGGTAGCTCAGCCTCTTGGGTAGCACCGGAAGACACCCGAGATAGATGGCCTCGGCGACCGACACCCCGAAGAACTCGTGCACGGCCGTCGACACGATCACGTCACACGCGGCGACGCGCTCGAGGTACTCGCCGCGATTCTCGAAGTAGCCGAAGTGGTCGATTCGCGGCGCCAGGCGCTGCTCGATCTCCGCGAAGATCGCCGGCCGGTTCTTGAATGACTGGCCGCAGACCACGAGCCGGAAGTCGAGCCCACGCTCGTGGAGTCGCTCGAGCGTCCTGAAGAAGAGGTCGGGGTTCTTGTCGTACTCCCACCGGTGGTTCCAGAGGATCACCGGCGCGCCGTCGCCGTCCCGCGTCACCTTTTGCGCCGCCTTTTGCGTCGCGTTTTCTCGTGCGCGGTCGTGCTCCGTGAAGTCGATGCCGACCGGAAGCACGTCGGTCCGATCGACGAGCCGATCGAGGAGCCTCTCGGGGACGAAATCCGGCATGCGGCGGAAGACGTCGCGAACGCCGTCGAGGAACTCGGCGCGATGGTAGGTCGAGTTGAACAGCACGAGATCGGCCGTCAACGCCGAGGAGATGTTGATCCAGCCGTAGTGATAGTCGGTCGGCGCGTGCTCGACGAGCGGGTACGTGATCTGGTTCTCATGGAAGTAGAGCGCCGCCGGCAGCGCCCGCGCCCACCTCGGGGCAATGGCGAGGAAGTCGGCGAGGTTGAGGAAATCGGAGACCAGCAGGACGTCGAACGAAGGGTCATCACCGAGCTCGGCCGCCCTCTCGGCGAAATGGTATGCCGAGCCGCGCATGCGCCACTTCCACTTTCGCGGCGGGAGTGTCCAGAGCTCGACGTCGTGCTGCGAGTACGATCGGTAGCCGGTCAGGAACGTCTCGTGAGAGAGCCCGAAGTACGGCTCGATCGCCAGAATGTGCATCGCGACTCCCGACTGGCGGTCCCCGAACCGGGCGCTCCCGGCTCACTCCGATATGCCGCCGAACGCTCCGGATCCCCTGAGCTCGCGCTGCATCTCCGGCGGCACGTTCTTGAAGTGGAGATCGAGCTGCGGGAACGCGATCTCGATCTCGGCCTCCTTGAAGGCCTCGTCGACCTTCTGGTGGAGCTCGTTGATCACGGCGAGTCGATTGGCGAAATCGGGGAGATAGCAGCGCAGCACGATGTTGAGGGTGCTGTCCCCGAAGCCCTCGAACGTGGCCAGCGGCCCGGGATCCTTCATCACGAGCGGGTGCTCTGCGGCGACTCGCAGCAGGATCTGCCGCGCCTTCTCGGTGTCGGACCCGTACGCGACCCCGACGCTGACGACGATCCGGTTGACCGTGTTCGAAAGCGTCCAGTTCAGGAGCCGTCCGGTGATGAGCTCCTTGTTCGGCAGGATCAGCTCCATGCGATCCCAGTTGGTGATCGTCGTCGCGCGGATGCGTATCTTGGAGACGATCCCCATGGTGTCGCCGACCTGCACGATGTCACCGATGCGGATCGGCCGCTCGAAGAGCAGGATCAGTCCACAGAAGAAATTGGCGATGATCTCCTGCAGCCCGAAGCCGACGCCGAAGCTGAGCGCCGCGACCAGCCACTGGATGTTCGACCATCCGACGCCGATCGCCTTGAACGCGACCACGACACCGATGGCGACGACGACGTACTGCGAGACGGTCGTCAGCGCATAACGGACCCCCGCATCGAGCGGGAGGTTCTTGAGCACGGCGATCTCGAGCACTCCGGGGAGGTTCTTCGCCGCCACCGCCGTGAGGGCGAGGGCGATCAGCGCCAGCGCGACGTGCTCGAGCGTGATCCACTTTGGCACCATCTGCCCGGCGGCGTCGACCACTTGCGTCGACCAGAGCTGCACGTCGTCGAGGATCGCGAGCGCCGGCAGCACGCCGGCCCAGGTCAGCCAGAGACCGACGACCACGGCGGTCACCGTCAGCGCCTTCAGAAGCTGGCGCGTCTGGTCGTTGATCGTCAGGATGTCGACCTCGGGCACCTCGATGTTCGGCCTCACGACCTCCGACCCGCTGCCGCCCGATTCCCCGGTCTCGGCCGCGCGAGCCTGTGCGGCCTTCGCCTCCGCCTCGCGCTTCTCCCGAGCCTTCTCGATCGCCAGGCGGCGCGCCTCGACGACCAGCCACCGGAGCACGAGATTGCGAACGACGACGATGCCGATGATCAGCCACGCCGTGATGATGATCCGGCGCTCGAGCTGCAAGGCGGTGTAGTGGTAGCCGATCACCGAGGTGACCGCGAGCGCGATCGGGGCCCCCACCGCGAGCGGGTACCAGATGTATCGCAGCCGCGCGAGCCACCCGTTCGGCTCCTTGGTGAGAATCGGCTCGACGAGCGGCCCCTTCGGCCGCAGCACGCGGTTCACGAAGACCATCTGCCCGCCCATGGCGACGAGGAAGGCCAGTCGCCCGAGGCTGACGCGGACCGCATCGTCCGTCTGGCTGTCCGCGAGCGTGACGACGAACGTCGTGACGACGAGCAGCGGAACCAGCCAGAACATGTGCCGCCGGATGAGCTTCAGCGACTTCTCCCGCCAGCGGAAGTGCGCCTCGGCGACGCCCTGGGGCCGGCAGAGCACGACGAAGACCCGCAGGGTGATGTAGAGCTGCGCGACCGCGAGGAGACCGGCGCCGACGGCGGCCGCGAACTGCACGCCCGCCGTGGTGCCTGCTGCGGCGAGCCGCAATCCGATGAACCAGATGAGCAGCGGCACCGCGACAGCGACGAGGATGGTCGCGCCGAACGCCGAGAGCGTCAGCGAGAAGCTGTCGGTGCGGTACTTGCCGACTTTGCCGGCCGCAGTGACGATGTGGCGTCGCAGGCGCGGCCGCAGGACGAGCAGGGCGACGAACACGATGACGACCAGGGCCGGCACCACCGGCCGGTTGAAGACGTCGTTGAGAAGCACGCGCCCGGTGTCGATCCAGTTTCTCGGCGAGACGAGCCACGCCAGCGACGTCATCAGCGCGCCCGCCGTCTTCGTGTCGGGAAGGCCCGAGCTCGGGATCCAGAGCAGCCACTCGTCGAGGAGCGTCGCGAACCGCGTCGCGGTGTCCTCGAGACTCGCCTGCGCCGTACTCAGCCCCCGGAGCGTCGAGAGATAGCTGTCGTAGCTCTCGCCGAGCTTCGTCAGAAGGCCTCGCCGCATCTCGAGCAGCTTGCGCACCTCGACGGCGATCTCCTGCCGCTCGCCCTCCGGCAGCGCCGGATCGACCTCGGCCAGCTCGCGCTGCACACGGGCGTCGAGGTCCGAGAGATCGCGCCGGTCCATGTTGATCCGGAAGCGGCGCGCCTGCACCTCCGAGATCTTCCCGCGCCAGCGCGAGACGACGCGCGTGTTGGCGCGGAGGATCTCCGGGATCCGCCGCCGCTGCTCCTGCATCAGGCTGCCGCCGACGCCGCTCAGTCCGGCGTTCTCGAGCTGCGTCTGCGTCGTCTCGTAGTCCTCCTGCAGTTGCTGCTGCTGCTTCTCGGTGAGCTGCTTGACGGGAGTGACCGCCGCGCTGTCGTCCACGATGCGGGTGAGCTCGTCGGTCAGCTCGGTGTTCTCGGCGGCGAGCCGCCCGAGCAGCGGGTGCTTGCCCGACGCCTCGAGCTGCTGCTGCTCCGCCTGCTGTCGAGTCGCCTCCGCGTCGCGTGCGCGCACCCGGTCGAGGGCCTCCTGGATCCCGGTGATGCGCGCCTCGATGCGCTTGACCTCGCGCGCGGCCACATCGCGCTGCGCGGTGAGGAGATCGAGCCGCATCGGCTGGCTGAGGACCTCCTGCTCGAGCATGGCGATCTCCTCGGTCGCCGCGAGCCGGCGCGCCTCGAGCGCGACGCGCGTCGCATCCGTGACGACCGGGCTCTGGCCCTCGGGAATCGCCGTCTGCAAGCTCGTGGTGATCTCGTCGAGACGCGCACGCGCCTTGACTTGCTCCTCGCGAGCCTTCTCCGGACGCGTCCGGGTGTCCTTGACCTCGGACTCCTTCTTCTCGAGGTTCGCGCGCGCCGTGGCGAGCTCCGCCTGGACGCTCGCGAGTCTGACCTCGAGGTCGCGACCCGTGGCGTCCTCGGAGATCGAGACCGACGTGGCGTCCTCCGCCGGCTCCGACTCGAGCTCGGCGCGGAGCTTCCTGGTCTCCTCCGGGGCCGTCTCGATCGCCTGCCGGAAGGTCTGGGCGAGCGTCGCGAAGTCGGACGCCTTCTTGACCGCGGAGAGCGCCTGGCGATAGGCCTCGAGCGCCGATTTCTTGATCTCGGCGTCGAACTCGGTGGCAGCCTCGATCTCGTCGATCTTCCCCTGGATCCTCGTGGCGTCGATCGCCGGCACCTCGGGGGCGCCGGCCTGGTCACCGCGAGGCGCGGGCCGCGCCGGCGGGATGACCGGCGCGTTCTGGGCCGCGCCGGTGCTCGCGAGTCCGCACCAGACGAGCAGCATGAGACCGAGCGCGGCGGTGCGGCGGCGGGCGGACGGGGCGGTCGAGTTCCTCCGATGGACGGGGATGTGTGGACTCTTCATGATTCGAAAGGCGTTCGTCGAGGAAGCTCGTCGCTTCCGATCCTATCAGACGCAACCGGGGGTCGCCAAGGCACGCGCGCGCTCATGGCGCGGGCGTGCGGCGCACGAGACTCCGAAGTCGGGCGAGGATCGACGGCGGCTTGACGATCGCAAAGCCGGCGCGTTGCCAGGCATCCACGCCCCCGAGGAGCACCTCCGAGTTGCGGAACCCCCGCTCGACGAACTCGGCCGCCCGACCGGCGGCGGTCACCTCGCGGGGTCACGCTCAGTAAAATACGATCGCCTGGTCCTTATTCAAGGCGGGGAGACGCGCCTCGAGCTCCTGGAGCGAGATCGCGCCCTCGAGGGCGTGTTTGCGAAAATCCCGGGGTTTCTCGTACCCGCAGACCAGCAGCGTCGAGCCCTCGAGCACTCGCTGCCTGACGGTGAACACGTCGATGCGGACGGGATCGACCATTCTCGGCGCACGTCCGGAAAATGAACGAAGGCTGCCGGAGGCCGTTTTTCGCCTCCGCAGCCTCCGCAGAACTGGTGGACCCAGGGGGAATCGAACCCCCGACCTCAGCATTGCGAACGCTGCGCTCTCCCAGCTGAGCTATGGGCCCGTGCTTTCGGGTTTTCACGGGTCAAGAGGCCGGATTATAGCGGCGTGCGCGACATTGCTCAACGGGGGAATCCGGCCCGCCCGCCCGACACGTCAGCGTGACCGACAAAACTCGCTGGGCGACGCCAAGACGGTCACGGCCCACGGTCACGGTCACGGTCACGGTCACGGCACACGGCAGGTCCACGGCACACGGTCCACCGCCCACCGTCCACGGTCCACCGTCCAGCCGGGGTTGGGCCCGTGCTCGTGCTCCGTATCCGTGCTCCGTCTCCGTTGTCGTTACCGTCGCCGTGGCAGGACTCGACTCATTCTGTTCGTCACGCGTCAGAAACAGCCCGATCGAGGCGTCGCGCGACCCCCGGATGCCGCCCTCCGGGGCCTCATTCGCCGGCGGGGAGCGATCCGGGCAGCATCGCCGGCCGGGTGACGGTCCCCGCGACGCGGATGGTGATCAGGTCCTCCGGATCGAGCCCCTCGAGCGCCTCCTTCCATCGCGCGGGCGGCGCCGCCGCCGCGAGGTCGCGCAGCGCGGGGACCGCCTCGCCGCGGGCGAGGACGGCGAGCCCGTCGATCTCGCCACTCCACGAAACACTGCCGTGAAAGCGGAATACGGCGCCCTCCGATTCGAGACGCAGGGAATGCAGCGCGAAGCCATCGGCCGAGACCGTTCCCTCGACGTCGCCCCGCGCGAGCTCGATCGTCGGAGACGTCGTGTCGGCCCCGGGAAGTCCGGCGGTCGAGAGCGTCGCGCTACCGAGGCGCGCCGTCAGTCTGCCTCTCCACGGGTCGCCGGCGCGCGGCTCGGAGAGCTCGACGTCGACTCGGTCCGCGCGAAGGGAGAGGATCTCGCGGATACGCAGCGGGACGTCGTCACCGCCGACATGACCGGTGATCGCGCCCGAGGAGCGCTCGACGCGCAGCCGGCCGGCGATGCGTCCATCCGCGTCTTCTCCGTCGCCGACGCGAACCGCGGCGAGCATCACCTCGAACGCGCCCCCTCCCGGTGGCGAGACGATCTGGGCCGTGCCGCGCACCGGGCCGAGCAGACCCGCACTCGCCTCGTCGATCTCGAGCTTCGCGGTCCCGGAGGCCGACCCCGAGCCGGAGCAGGAGAGGCTGCCGCGCAGCCCGTCGACGGCGAGCGCCCGAGCGCCCCGGAGATCCATCCCGAGCCGCCACGCCTCATCGCCGGCGCCCGGCGCGAGGGTGAGCGTCGCGGAGGCCGGCCCGGCGACGTCGAGGCCGGCGAGCAGCCTGGCGGGCCATCCGAACGCGGCGAGCCTCGCGGCCGCGGCGGTCTCGACTCGCGGCAGCGTCACCTCGATCACGGTCTTTCCGGCGCGCACCTCGCCGGCGATGCGGGCCTCATGCCCCTCGACGACGCCGCGCAGCGGGGCCACGGGGTCGCCCGACGAGACGCCCCGTCCGAAGACGACGCTCTCACGGTCGAGGGTGATCACTCCGGACGCGCGCTCGACGGCGACACCTCCCTGCGGGAGGGTCAGCGTGGTGTCGACGCTGCGCATTCGCGCTCGGAAACCCGTGGTGCGGATGTCGGGGACTGCGTCGCCGGTGACGTTGGCGCTGGCGCCGAGAGTGACCTCGAGATCGACGCGACCACGCGGACGCAGCGCGCGATCGAGCCGCGCGAAGCTCGCCGGCAGGATGGCCGAGACCGGCCGATCGTCGAGCACGAGGCCGTCGAAGCGCACCTCGCCCTCGAGGATGCCCTGATCCGGCGAAATCTGGAGGCGAAACTCGCCGTGCGTCCGCGGACCCGAGCCCTCCGGGACGCCCTCGCCGCGGACCTCGAGAGCACCGTCGCCGAGCCAGCCGCGCACGGCGAGTCGGTCGCCGATGATCACCAGGGGAGGCACGGACTCGATCTGCTCGGCGAGCCGCGCCTCGACGCGGAACTCGCCGGCCTCGCAGAGAAAGCGCGGCGCGGACGCGCTCCCGGCGACGAAGTCCGGCCGCAGCAGGCCGCGCAGGCTCCACGCCACGTCCGGTCGCACGGTGTCCGCCGCGTCGGCCACGACGCCCCCGCCGAAGCGCTCGACGCGGAGCGCGAGCCGATCGACCTCGATTCGCCACGCCGGCCCGGGCTCCGGGGCGCCCGGCGCCGCCGCGTCCGGCGTCACCGACTCCTCGAGGGCGGCGGTGACGTCGACGAGCTCGAGGAACGGCGGGCGAGCGGGCGAGGAACGCACGGCGACGCGCTCGATCGAGATGCGCCGGGCCAGGGTCGACGAGCACCCGACGAGCTCGACCGCGCCGGGGTCGGTGAGGATGTCGGAGAGACCTGCCCGGATGCGCTCCTCGACCTGTGAGGGAAGCACCGCGATGCGCACCGAAAGCGCCGCGAGGAGGAGCACGAGGAGCGCGCTGTAGAGGCCGGCGCGCTGAAATCTGGTCATCCCGGGCTTCCCCGCCTCGCCTTCGCGGCGAGGCCGCTATATCATCGCCATTCCGCCGCGGCGCCGAGCCGCTGGACCTCCCCTGGCTCGGGGGACCCCGCCGCCCCGGGCCTCGGAGGGGAGTCAGGGAGAAGCGGAGAATACCGGACCGCCCGTCGTGCGAAAACAACATTCTCGTCCGATCACCGGTCTCGATCAGGGAGCCCGGACATCCGAGCGCGAAACTTCGCCTGAGCGGCGGGGTTCCACGGGACGGACAGACGAAGTACGGCACGACGTGACGGCAGGCCGGGAGGCCGCCCCGGGCCGGGAGGCGGAGACGCCGCTGAAACGAGGACAGAGGGGCGGTGACCCCGGCAAGCGCTGGATGCTGGCCTTCCAGGCCGGAGACGAGCGGGCGTTCGACGAGATCGTGCGCCACTACCACGATGGCGTGCGGCGATTCGTCGGGCGATACTTCTCGGATCCGCACCGCGCGGAGGACATCTCGCAGGAGGCGTTCGTGCGAGTGTACCGCGCGCGCAAGCGATACAGACCGACGGCGAAGTTTCACACGTGGCTTTACACCATCGTGACTCGACTCTGCCTCAACGAGATCCGCAGCCGGCGGCGGGAGCGCCGCGCCATCCCGATCCAGAGCGGCGTCGGGCCGCAGCCCGACATCGCGGAGGCGGACCCGGCGCGCTCGATCCCCGATCCGCGGACCGAGGCGCCGCAGGCGGTGATCGAGCGGGAGGAGCTCGAGGACGTGCTCCGGGACGCCATCGACGGGCTTCCGGACAACCAGAGGATCGCCATCCTGCTGCTCCGGTTCCACGAGGCGTCGTACCGCGAGATCGCCGAGGTGCTCGGCATCTCGACGATGGCGGTGAAGTCACTGGTCAATCGAGCGCGCGAGGCGCTTCGCGGCAAGCTGGGACGCTATCGCGCAGGCCATCCACGCGGCGCTTGAAGGCGACACGGAAGAGACGGAACGCGGCGAACCGTACAGACCGGCGGACAGACGGACCGAGGACCGACGGACCGAGACGATGATCACGCGCAACGACGCTTACGGCGAGGCCGGCCAGGACCGGCCGAATGGGCCCGAGTGCAATCAGGCGGCCGAGTGGATCGGGCTGTCGATCGACGGGGAGATCGACGCCGCCGACGCGGCGGCGCTGGCGTCGCACCTGGAAAGCTGCGATGCCTGCCGGCGCCTCGACGCGGAGCAGCGCGAGGACTGGTCGCTGCTGGGCTCGCTGCCCGAGCCGCCGTCCGTGGACGCCGACTCGTACGTCGGGGCCGTGCGTCACGAGATCCGCGCCGCGACCCGTCGCCGGATCGCCCGGCTCGTGCCCGCTGCCGCCGCTGCGGCGGTCATCGCCGTGGCCGCGCTCTTCGTCGGGACGCGCGAGACCGCGCCCGACGCCGATTTCCTCCAGTCGGTGCCGGTTCTCGTCGACCTTCGAAGCGAGACGCGCGACCTCGACGAGGAGATGATCGGGCGCATCTTCGACCGACTCGACCCGACCGCGGAGGCCGAGCCGGAAGAGGGCTTCGAGCTCGAGCTGTTCCTCGAGGAGGAGCTGGAGGGCACCAGGCTATGACGTATGCGCGGCCGCTCGCCCGGCGCACGTGTCTGCTCGCGATCCTCGTGGCCTCGGTCTGCTCGCTGGGATCGCCGGCGGCGGCCGACGGCGACGGGAAGGACGCCAAGCAGGCCGCGGGACGCGACCAGGAATCGCGCCCGCGGAGGTCACGTCGCGGCCGCGAGCTCTTCGAGTCGCTCGGCAAGAAGGAGCGCGAGGAGCTGCGCGAGCTCTTCCGGCTCCTGAAGACGCGACCGCGCGAGAGGCGCCACCGCATCCTCGATCACCTCGCCTCCCTGCCGCCCGAGAAACGCCGCGAGGCGATCGCGACGGCGCGCGACGAGATCCTCGCGGAAGATGCGGAGTGGAAGCGAATCGACCGGGAGCTCCGCAAGATCGAGCGCGCGTGCCGAAAGCGGTACTCGCTTCCGGCCGAGCTTCGCGCGCAGCTCGAGGGGGTGACCGACAAGGCGGAGCGCTGGCGGATCTCGCGTCGTTTCTTCGATCGCAAGGTCAAGGAGCAGCGCCGCAAGACGATCGAGAAGCTGCCGGACGCGTTGCGTCGCGAGGTCGAGGCGCTCGAGCCGCGCGAGCAGGCCGACTTCCTCCGTCGCTACTCCGGCCTGCAGCTACTGCGCGAGGTGTTCTCCAGGGACCGGGAGCAACGCGCCTTCCTCGATATCGCTCCGGACGACTTCCGCGCCCTGGCGCGCGCCGAGGAGACGGGGAACGACGCGGAGCGGCCCGCGTGCGTCGAGCCGGCGAGGTGGGCGAAGTGGCTCGAGCTCAAGTCCTACGAGCGGCTGCGGCTCCTCAGGACGGTGGTCCAGGTGCGCCTGGAGGGGATGAGCTCGTTCCGAAAGCCGAGCCGCTCCCGGACGTCACGGAGCGAGGGCGCGAAGGAGCCGCGGAGCGAGCCGGGCGAGCCGGGCGAGCCGGGCGAGCCGGGCAAGGGTCCGTCGCAGGGTTGCGGCGAGCGCCAGGAGCCACCCTCGTCGAGGACGTCCTCGCCGAAGACGAACTGACGACGCGCGCCGGTCAGAAATAGACCTCCCAGCGGTTTCTCTCGTACTGGATCGAGAGCACCAGCCCCACCAGGAAGAAGAGACCGAGCGCCCCGCCGACGACGTAGAGCGCCGTGTCCTCGCCGAGCGCGCTCGTCAGCACGCCGTGGTGCGGCGAGAGAAGCATGACGAGGCCGATCCCGGCCACGAGAGCCAGCAGCACGAGCAACGCCGCGAGAGCCAGGATGCGCCGCTCGCGGCCGCGGGTGCCGTTCACCGTGACGAGGAAGTTCTCCTGCGGGCGCTTGCCGACGTGCAGGCACTCCGGGCACGTCAGCGTCTCCGACATCTGCGACGCGCTGAGCGTGAACTCCTCGTAGCACTCGCTGCAGATGAAGTGGATTCGCCCCCCGCCCGCGCGCTGCGGCCTGGGTGGCCTGGCGGCCTTCGGCTTCGCCGGAGCCTTCTTCGCGGGCTTCTTTGCGGCCTTCTTCGGGGCTGCCTTCGGAGCCCGCGCCTTCTTGGTGATCTTCTTCTTTGCCATGGCGTGTGCGTCTCCGTTCGCAGACAGGCGGCGCGCAGTGCGCCGAGTGCTCCACCGCACTCCTCAGCCGCGAGGCAGCGGCGACGTGCGTGCTTGTTCGGTGATAGCCGTGACGAGGGCCCATCGCGAGCGCCCCTCACCGGGCGCCCGTGGGGCTCGCGAGCCGAGCCCCCGATGGGTCTTTCGAGTGAGGATTGTACCACAGACGCCCGCGCCGGGTATCCGATTTTGCGGTCCGTGGCGCCTCAGTCGACCTTCGTGCCGCCGCCGGGCAGGTCCTCGAGAGCGACGGACTCCTCGAGGTCGGATCGGAGCGATCGGAGCAGGATGTCGGGATTCCGCGCGACGAGCCGACTGAGCTGGGCGATCTCGCGGCGCAACCGCTCCGAGCGAGGATTCGCGAGCGGCGACCGGCCGCTCGACCACGCGCGAACCGCCTCCCGGAGCTCGCGTCGCAACGCGCGCACCCTGAGAAGCCGCGCCAGCCGCAGCTGACGCCGCACCTCGTGGTGCACATGACGGTCCTCCAGAAAGGACGCCATGCGCGTCTTCTGCTTCTCGAGCCGCACGCCCGTCGCCAGCACGACGAGCATCACGAGCGCGACGACGAGCGTGAGGCACACCACGCTCAACCAGCTCACGACGAGTCCACGTGACGCGGAGAGACCCTCCCGGAACCCGAAACCACACTTCTGTCTTCGGCAGGGACCTGCCGTCGCTTGACGGCGGGTCCGGGAAGGTGCGGGTCGTCCTCGTCCTCGTCCTCGTCCTCGTTCCCGTTCCCGTTCCCGTGCCCGTTCCCGTGCGTGCCCGTTCCCGTTCCCGTTCCCGTGCCCGTACCCGTCCTCGAAGGCTCTGGTTGCGGAGTCCGATGACCGATTCCGATGTCCGATTCCGACTCCGATTCCGAGGTCAGAGATCAGAGGTCCGAGGTCCGAGATCAGAGATCAGAGGGCAACAGAGACGCGATGTGTTTCAATCTGCGTCGATCTGCGTAATCTGCGCAATCTGCGTTCCCGTTCTCATCGTTCGTCAGCCGCGCTCTCGTTCCGACGGCCGACTCACCTCGCCATGAACACGCCGAAGTTCTGGTCGGCCAGGAGCTCGAGGAGCTGGCGTTCCTCGGGTTTCAGGTTGAAGCCGATGGTGTTGATCTTGATCTTGCGGAAGCGGTTCATGTCGCGGACCTGGTCGAGTATCTTCGTGGTCTCGAGGTACTTGCCGGTGGTCGGCGCGCCGTCGGAGAGCAGGAAGATGGTGTCGACCTTTTCGTCCGCGAAGGTCCTCTCGATGGCGTCGAAGAGGTTGGTGAGGCCCGCGGGCGTCGAGGCGTCGACGAAACGGGTGGCGTCGAGTCGCAGCGCGGTGTTCAGCTTCTCGAGGTAGGGTCGCCACGAGTCGACCAGGGTGTTGAAGCGGACGACGTTGACCGCGACGCCGTCGGGCAGGCGCGTGAGGACTTTCTTGAGCTCGGACTTGGCGACCTCGATCTTGGCTCGCGTGTTCGCGTCGGCGTCGGCGCCGCCCTCGCCCTTCTTCTTCGCGGGGCGCTTGACCACGGTCTTCCCGCGTGGACCGTTCTCCGCGCCGGGACGATCGGGCTTGAACTCGTACTCCTCCCGCATGCTCTCGGAGCAGTCGATGACGAAGGCGCAGTGCTTCGACTGCACGCGCAAGCCGTGGTAGAGCAGCGTGCGCTTGTCCTCGTCCTTCTCGTTCTCGGCCGACTTGATCGAGATGAACTCCTGGAGAGTCCGGCGGCGGACCTCGACCTTGTCCTTGTAGGTCGCCCACCAGCTCTCCCACTGCGCCGAATTGGCGCCGAGGTCGACACCGGTCAGGCGGGCAAGGGCGTCCGCGATGTCGTCCTGGACCCGTCCCTCGCTGCGCTCGAGCGCGAGAATCAGCGGCATGATCACGTCCGGGCCGCCGAGCTCGACGAGCGCGGCGACGGTCGCGATCTTCACCGTGGCGTTTTGCGATTCGAGCAGCGGCAGGAGTCGCTTGGTGAGCTTCGTGTCGCCGCACATCGCGATGAGATCGACGGCGATCGTCTGGACCTTCCAGTCCTTGCTCCGGAGGAGGCTCAGGTAGCGGGTCTTGTACTTCTTCGCCTCGTTGACGAGCAGCACCTCGAGCGCGGCGACCTGGACCTCCGGGATCCTGCTGGTCATCAGTTTCGCCGCGGTGGGGACGGCGGCGTCGAGCCGCTGGTCGCGGAAGACGTTGAGGACCGCGACCTGGGCGCCGGGCGACGCGGCTCGTCGGAGTTCCGCGTTGATCACCGAGAGCCTCCGGCGGTGGTCGGTATTCGCGATCGCCGTGAGGATGACACGATAGACTCCCGCGTGCCCTCGCACCGTCGGCGTCAGGCCGTTCTTGACCAGCCAGTCCTCGGCGTCGTCATCGAGCGTGCCGCTGAAGAGCGCCTGCTCGAGGCTGTAGCGCCCGATCCCCTCGAACGCGCTCACGCCCTCGTACGACGCGATCAGGGGAGGCACGCCACGCGTGACGATCGCCTTGACGGCCTCCTCGTTCCCGAACTTCCCGAGGCTTCTCACGATCGCCCCGGCGATGCCGGCGTTCTCCTCCTGCGGGAGAGCGCGAGCGAGGAAGGGCACGACCTTGTCCGACTTCACGTCGCCGAACTTCTCGATGGTCTCGATGCGCTCGAACGCGTCTTTCTCCCTCTCGGCCTCGAACTGCTTCTTGAGGGCCTCGAACGCGGCGTCCGGGTCGTCCTGCGCCGCGGCCGGCGCGGATCGGACGACTGAAAAGATCGCCAGCAAGCACACCAGCGTTCCCGTAAACGGCCTCGTCTGCACGAATGGCTGCATCCGATCGCGCTCCATGTTCCCGGAAAGCGCCCGCGACGAGATGCGTGGCGCGATGAACGAAAGTGATTAAAGAAAGCGAGACTCGCCGCCCGATACTCCCAGCACCGAATCACCTTTGGCCTTCGGCTTTTCCCCTCTCGGTCGAAGGCCTTCTTTTTTTCTCCTCCGCTTCCTCCGAGCCCCGTCATTATAATTTCCCCTTGCCCGCAGGCAAACCGGGGTTTTGTCCCATGAGAGCGATTCTTTTCGGCATCATCACGCTCGCGGTGATCGCGGCGGGCGTCTACTTCGGAAAGCGCGAGTTCGAGGCGCGGCGAGACGCCATGGCGCCGCCGCCCGTCGAGCCCGTGACCGTCCGGGGTGACGCCGTCGAGTCCCCGGTCGAGGGCGGCCGGCGGTCGCCGGAGGAGTCGGGGTCGCCACGCGTCGAGCAGCCGTCGCGTCCACGCCCGCCGGACGACGCCGAGATCGCCCGCGCCATCCGCCGGATCGAGGAGCGCCTCGCGCGTGACGGCTTCCGGGCCGTGGGCGAGGTTGCCTCCGACGAGCTCGAGTCCTTGCTGGAGGCCCATGACGCGCTGCGCGGCGATCCCGAGCTCGCCGAGGCCCTGGCGCCCCTCCGGCGGTGGAAGCTCAAGGCGGAGGTGTTCGCCGCGGTCGTCGACCCCATCGAGCGCCAGACGCTGCCCGAACGCCTCTACGAGGTGACGCTGACGAACGGCAACGTGCTGACGGCGCGTCGCGCCGATCTGGTCGGCAACGAGTACGACATCTCCGTGCTCCCGAGCGGCGAGGTGGTGCGCCCCCGCGACACGGTGAGCCGGGTCGACGAGCTCTCACGCGAGCAGTACCTCGCGCGCCTCGAGACGGAGATCACCGCCAACGCGGAGCGCATCACGAGCCCGATCGACATGTACGTCAAGGTCGTGGCGCACTGTTTCCGCTGGGGCATGACGAAGACCGGTTACGAGTTCCTCGAGAGGCTCCTCACCATGCCGAAGTCGAGCCAGGTGCCGGCGATCTTCGCGCACGATCCCGACGGCGACATCACCATGCGCTGGGAACAGGCCGCGGGACGGGCGCCGCTCGACCCGCTGCCGGGCACGGCCGTCGCGAGCGCGCCCCCGCCGAGCCCGGACACCTCCGGCGCGAGGCCCCCCACCGAGAGACCCGAGCCCGCGCTCCTCGACCCCTCCGTCGTCATCGAGACCGATCCCGCACGCATCGCCGACGCCCTGCGCGAGGTCCGCCGGCTGCGCATCGAGGCCCAGACGATCTACCAGAAGGTCGTCGTCGGCCACCAGGGCAAGCTCGACGACCTCCACGAGGCCCGCCAGAAGCTCGAGGACGCCGTCGACATCCTGGCGCGACTGCCGCGCAACCAGTCGGACGTCAAGAACGCCCGACGCGAGGTGGCGCAGTTGCTCCATGCGGTGATCAAGTCGCTGCCGTTCTGACCCATCGCCGTGCCCGTCCCCGTCCCCGTCCCCGTCCCCGTTCCCGTTCCCGTGCCCGTTCCCGTTCCCGATTCTCGAGATCCGATTTCCGACTCCGATTCCGACCC
>JBFFXF010000065.1:0-30136 GCA_041569895.1 Planctomycetota bacterium
GGGTCGGGGTGCCCGCCATGGATCAACCTGGGTCGGGGTTCCGGGGGTTCCGGGGGTTCCCAGGGGCTCAGGGCACCAGCTCGAACTCCACCGTGGCCGCCATCTGGAACGGCACCTGACACGTGGGGCAGTCTTCTCCGGCAGGGTAGAGGCCCTCGGCCCGGATCTCGAACGTGTACGTCCCCGGGGGGAAGGCGTCCCCCATCGGGTTGTTCGTGTCCGACGGTCCCCACCAGTTCCTTCCCGTCCACTCGAAGGTCGCCTCGTATCGCCCCGCCCGGAGATCGGTGACGTCCGTCATCGGGAGACAGCGTCCCGTGTCGCAGAGGCAGTAAACCTGCCTGTCCCCGTGGATGCGCTCCAGGATGCGCAGGCCGCTCGCGTCCGGCTGATCACACCTGCCACCGTCGAGGGGACGGGAGAAGACCCCGTCGATGTCGTGCTCGATCACGATGGCGTAGCGGAAGCTGACCCCCGCCGCCGCCTCGGCAAGCGTGATCGTCCTCGGGTTTCCCGAGAGGTCGAACGAGACGCCGGGGAGCCCCGTCAGCAGCGGATCGCCGCAGAAGAACTGATCGGTCGGCGTGCCATCAAAGCCGGGTGCCTTCGGTCCCGGCGCTGGCGGCTCCGAGCCGCCGAGGAAAAGGTAGTTGAGGCCGGCCGTGGGATCAGCGATGTCGATGGCTCCGTCGTCGTTGACATCGGCGACATCGAGACAGACGGGCCCGGGGCCGCCAAGAAAGAGATAGGCCAGCAGGCTGATCATGTCCGCGATGTCGACGTGCCCGTCCTCGTTCACATCGCCGCGGAGAAACCCGAGCTCCTGACCTGCCCGGGTGAAGTCGGTCAGAAGCCAGGTGGCGGCGCCGGCAAAGTTGTCCTCCTCCGACTTCACGAGACCCACCTCGGGCGCCCACCACTGCGCCAGCGTGCCCGCGTCGTCGCACGACCCGAGAAAGACGAGCTTCAGGCAGTCCGTGAACACTCCCGCGGGAGTGGCAACGACCTCATCCCGGGCGACGACGGTGACGGTGGCGTTGTCGTCGCATTTCGAGCGGTCCCGATGAAGCCACGAGTCTTCTTCGAATCGGTAATTCGGAACCAGGCCCTCCCCTTCCAGCTCGATGTCGATCTCGTTGCCGTTCGCTCGCAAGCGGACGACCATGTCGGCCCCGTCAGCGCGCGTGCGGACGACAAAGAGTCCATCCTCTTCAGCATGCACGGTGACGTCGCGCATGCCGGTGAAGAACTCGTGCTCGACCACGTACGTCCAGCGATTCCCGACCTCGAGCGGGAAGTACCGCGGCGCGGCGCGCACGAGCCCGCCCGATACGCACGGCAGCACGAAGGCGAGAAACCAGGCGCATCGCTTCATGGAAACCTCCGTGTGATCCCTTGATCCGTCTCAGGAACTGCAAACCGCTGGCCACCTCCCCGCCACGTCCGCAAAGCGTGTCGTCGCCGGGGATCCAGCAAGCCGAACAGCCGGCGTCGCCAGGGGGCCTTTACACCGTTCGTCGCGCATCTGACGCGCGGTGTCAAGACAAAGGGAAACCCCTCCCCGCACCCCGACCCAGGTTAATTCGGCCCGGCAAACCGTCGATCCATACCTCGACCCGTGCTGGACTTGCGCGGCAGGGCCGGAGGAGACGGACCGCCGACGGGCAGACGAGCGCGACTTGCGGAGCCTCCCCGTTCATGGTATGGTTTCCCATATGAAAACAACCATAGATATTGCCAAGCCTCTGCTGGAGACGGCGAAGGCTCACGCCGCCCGCGAGGGCCGTACGCTCAAGGACGTCGTCGAACAGGCCCTGCGGACGTACCTCAAGGTGGGCAAGGCGTCGTCCAGAAAGTTCCGGCTGCGGCGAGGTTCCTTCGAGGGAAAGGGGCTTCAGCCGGGCGTCTCGGAGGGTCGCTGGGAGGAGATCCGGGATCTCATCTACCCCACGTGAGATGATCGCCGTCGACACGAACATACTTGTCTATGCGCACCGAGAGGATTCTTCCTGGCATGCGCAGGCGGAGCGGGTCGTTCGCGAGCTCGCCGAGGGAACGGCGTCCTGGGCGATCCCGTGGCCCTGCATCCACGAATTCCTCGCCATCTGCACCCACTCGAGGATCTACGATCCCCCCACTCCCCTCGACCGGGCCATCGAACAGATCGACTGCTGGCTGGAGGCCCCTCCCCTGGTGATGCTGCACGAGGGGCCCGGATACATGGAAACGCTGGAGCGGACTCTGAGGGAGTCGCGGGTCGTCGGAGGAGCCATCCACGACGGCCGAATCGCCGCCCTCTGCCGATACCATGGCGTTCGAGAGCTCCTTACTGCGGATCGCGACTTCAGCCGCTTCCCGGGACTCAACACGCGCAATCCACTGCCGGCACCGGGATCAGACTGAGGGCGCCCCGCAGACTCCGATCCGAAAACCGTGGCCCACGAAATCAACCTGGGTCGGGGGACGGAGGGTCGGGGGACGGACGGAGATTAACCTGGGTCGGGGGACGGACGGACGAACCGCCTCGCACGTTACCGTTCCCGCTCGACCTCCACCGCCAACCGCTCGAGCAGCGCCTCACGCAGCGCAGCCGACTTCTTCCACACGCCCACGTGGTGGAAGTCGAGCACACGGATGTCGTCGACGCCCTCGAGCCGGCCGCGCTTCACCGCGACGGCCGCGTCCCCCTTGCCGCGGACGACCTCCTTGAGGTCGGCGAGGTGCTCGTCGACCTTCGGACCGATGAAGCGCACGAAACGGCTCCGCCGCCCGCGCTCGCGGATCCGCTCGCGCAGGCGCCCGAGCCCCTGCTCGGTGAGCGGCCCGCCCGTTCCGAGGAAGATCGTGTACCGAACGCGAGGGTTGCGCTCGCGTTCGTTCAGTTGACGCAGAAACGGCGATCCCGGCTGGAGGTCCCCGTAGGCCTCGCCCAGCCCGTCCTCGATCACCGCGAAGATGCGCTCGACGCCGTCCCGCTCGTCGCGGCGCTTGATGAACTCCCAGACCTCGAGCCCGAAACCGAAGTGCGCCAGCACCGACCCGTGGTTCGGCGGCGCCACCAGCACGAGATCGCCGACGTTGCCGGGATCGAGCGCGTGGTTCTCCACCGCCTCGCGCGCGACGAGTCCCCCCATCGAGTGCGTCAGAAGCGTCACGCGGCGATCCGGATCGCGTCGCGCCACCTCACGAAGCTCGCGCGAGAGGAGCCGCGCCGCGTCGGCGATCGGCTGGTCGTTGGGATAGTCGAAGGTCCCGCACGGCCGGCCGAACTCGCGCACGTGCGGCAGGAGCTCGTCGAAGACCTCGGCCGACGACCCGAGCCCGTGAACCGCGACGACCAGCCCACGCGCCGACGGCGTGTCGTCCCAGCCGTCGTCGAGCTCGAGCCCGCGAGGCTCACGCGACCCGCGCACACCGCGACGCAGGCGCTTCTCGAGCGCGCCCCGCACGAGCGCCTTGAGCCGTCGACTCGTCGCAAGCAGCGCCAGACGGTCGATCCGCACCTCGAGCACGAAGTCGCCAGGGTCGCCCGACTCGGCCCGGCGACGCGCGAGCTGCAGGTGCGGCGCGAGGGCGATGCTCAGCCCGAGCAGCTTCCACCGGCCCCGGCGCCCACGAATCGAGAAGCCCTTCTCGGAAAGAAAACCCGACAGCGCGTCATCCTCGAACCCCTTCAGCCGAGCCAGCGCGCGCAGCACGTCACCCCACTCCACCCGGCCGCCCGGGGCCGGCAGGAGTATCCGCACCACGCCGCTCTCCTCGTCCTCGATGACGCGAATCCCATCGTCGTCCCCGGCCTCGGGAGCAGCCGATTCCTCGGCGGGCGCGCCGCCCTCCTCGCCACCGCCCCGCGCGATCAGAATCGGCGCGAGCGCCGCAACGACGGCGAGCAGCCAGCGACGCCGCCACGCTCCACGAGACGGCCAGGCCGAGCGACGCGTCGAATCCGTGCGATGCTGCGCGTCCATGCTGGTCTCCATGCGCGTCACCTCACTCGATCCGCATGTAGGCGCCGAGGTTCCGCGCGGCGAGCGTCATCAGAAACGACTCGTCGTCGGCGGAGAGCGGACTGATCCCGAAGCAGTCGATTCGGGCTCGTCCGTCGTTCAGGGCGGTGACCCGCTCGAGCGTGTCGGCCCGGTATCGCTCCAGGTTGTTGCCTGAGCATCTGGGGCTGCCGAATCCGAAGTACGGGATCACCTTCGGGCCGAGATCGTCACGCTGACTGATGCGGACCGCCTCGAGGAGTCCCTCCCGGATGCACGAGCCCCGACCCGGGGCCAGATTCGCAATCCACGCGAGCGCTTCTTCGATGTTCTCCGCCGTCGCCTCGACGGCCATCCCGCGACCCGGAAACTGACTCACCCCCTGGTCGTAGGCCACGATCGCGAACTCGACATCCTCGGTCAACTGCCTGATTCTCCTCGACACCTCCCGCCGTGCGCGGTTGAGCCCCGCCCCGCCGGCGACGTTGGATCGGTCGATCACGAAGTAGACGCCGCGCGCCGTTTCGCACCTCCCGCCCGTCTCGCAGGTGAGCTCGTCCTCGGTGGGATCGCGCCCACAGTTCGGAAACGGCTCCGGAAGCTGTCGGCCTCTCCGAAAAAGGAACTCCAGGATGACGACGGCATCCGACAGATTGACCCGGCCGTCATCATTGGCGTCGAGCGCGTCCTGACACTCCGTCGGCGGCGGATCGGGCAGAAAGAGAACGTGAAGAATCCGGATCGCGTCCGTGACGTTGAGCACCGAGCTCGAATCCGCGTCACCACGCAGGAACGCGTCGCCCCTCGCGCCCCCGGACGAGATCAGTGACACGACGACCACGAGAGCGGGAATCCAAGGTCGAGACATGGCGGCACCTCGTCGAATCGACGCTCGGAGCGGGAAGGACCCTTCCATTCTCGCCGATCTGGATTCCGACGCAAGATGCGGTAGCGCAAGGTCGCGACAGGCCCGCGCCACCCGGCGACGTCGCGCCGAGCACGAGGAGCGCTCCGTCACACGAACCGCCGGCACGCCACGGCGATCTGGCCGACGGCGAGGCTGCCGTCGGTCGGCGGGAGCTGCGAGTGGATCGCCGGCCTGAAGCCGGCCCCCTCGAGTCGCGTGCGGAGCGTCTCCGTGAGCAGGCGGTTCGCGAAGACGCCACCGGCGAGGACGACCCGTTCGCAGCCCACACGCTTTGCTACCTCGACGGCGGCGCGGGCGATGCCGGCGTGAAAGTCCGCGGCGAGCGTCTCGGGAGAGGTCCCGCGTCGCAGCCGGCGCACGGTCTCCCGCACCAGCTCGCGCCAGTCGAGACGCGTGAGGTCCTCGTCCTGCAGCAGGGGAAGCGGCAGCGGCGCGGTGGCCGATCCCCGCCATGCCGCGTACTCGACGAGCTGGGCCGACTGCGCCTGATGCGTGTTCTCGAAGGAGAGCCCGAGGAGCGCGCTGAATCCGTCGAAGAGCCGCCCCATGCTCGTCGTCACCGGGCTGTGGGAGCCGATCCTCGACACCTCCCCGACCGCCCGGACCCTCTCCGGCGGCACCGCGTCGAAGAGGGGCAGGTCACGCGGAACGTCCTCCCCGAACGAGGCCTCGAGGAGAGACAGCGCCACCCGCCAGCTCTCCCTGACGGCGCGATCGCCTCCCGGAAGACAGAACGGCGACAGCGTCGCCACCCTCTCGAAGCCGTCGCTGTCGCCGAGCAGAAACTCGCCGCCCCACACGGTCCCGTCCGGGCCGTAGCCGGTGCCGTCCCACGTCAACCCGAGCGCCGGTCCCTCGAGCTGGTTCTCGAACAGGCACGCGGCGAGGTGGGCGTGATGGTGCTGCACCGCGAGCCTCGGCAGGCCCAGGCTCTCGGCGAGCGCGGTGGTGAAGTAGTCGGGGTGCATGTCGTGGACGACGACCTCGGGACGCACGTCGTAGAGGCGGAGGAAGTCGTCGAGCGTCCTCCGGTAGAGCTGGCGAGCCTCGAAACTCTCCAGATCGCCCAGGTGCTGCGAGAGAACGATCTCGCGCCCGCGGCTCACCGCGAACGCGGCGTTGAGGTGTCCGCCGAGCGCGACGATCGGCGGCAGCTCTTTCGGGGCGAGCAGGGGCAGAGGAGTGTAGCCTCGCGCGCGCCGGAGCATCTGCGGCCGCAGACGGGGCCGCTCGATGACGTGCAGCACCGAGTCGTCGACGGGCCGCACGATCGGCCGATCGTGGCGAAGAAAGAAATCACAGAGCGGCGCGAGCGCGCGGAAGGCCTCGTCGTCGTCGAACTGTATGGGCTCGTCCGACATGTTGCCGGACGTCGCCACCACCGGTCGCCCCAGGTCGCGCAGCAGGACGTGATGGAGCGGCGTGTACGGCAGGAAGACTCCGAGGAACGGAGAGCCCGGAGCGACCGACCGGGCGATCTCGCGGCGGCCGGCGGCCGTCTGCTCGAGGAGGAGAATGGGAGCCTGCGCCGACTCGAGAATCGGCAGCGCGTACGGCGGGATGTGGACGTGCCGCCGAAGCTGCTCCACGTCCGGATACATCAGCGCGAACGGCTTCCACGGGCGGCGCTTCCGCCGACGCAGGGTCGCCACCGCCGCCTCGTCGCCGGCGTCGACGACGAGGTGATAGCCGCCGAGGCCCTTCACCGCGACGATCCGCCCGTCCCGGACCGCGCTCGCCGCCTCGCGCAGCGCCTCGTCGTCACGGGCGCGACGAGCTCCTCGAGCGTCGACGAGCTCGAGCCGCGGGCCGCAGAGACCGCACGCGTCCGGCTGGGCGTGGAAGCGGCGATCGCGCGGGTCGAGGTATTCGGCGGAGCAGCGCTCGCACATGGAGAACGCCCTCATCGAGATGCGCGCGCGATCGTACGGCAGGTCCTCGATGATGGAGAACCGTGGGCCGCAGTGGGTGCAGTTGGTGAAGGGATAGCGATGCCGCCGGTCGCTCGGGGTGGAGATCTCGCGGCGGCAGTCGACACACGTGGCGAGATCCGGGAGGATCCACGTGCGCGCCGCTCCGGCCGCCTGGCTCGCGGCGATCTCGAAGCGGGAGTGGCCGATCGGCGGCAGAAAGCGGTGGTCGACGGTGTAGATGATCGACGTCGGCGGCCTGTCGACACCGAGCCGCTCGAGGAAGGTCGCGAGGGTGTTCGCGGGCCCCTCGACCTCGATGGTCACACCCTGACCGTCGTTGCGGACCCAGCCGTTCAGTCCGAGCTCCTCCGCGAGTCGGAAGACGAAGGGCCGGAAGCCGACGCCCTGCACGACGCCGACGACGCTGACCTGCATCCGTTCGCGGCCGGCGGCTACGCGGGCTGGAGCAGCTGCGATCCGAGATCGGCCAGATAGGAGGTCCATTCCTCGATGCCCTCGCCACTCTTCGCCGACACCACGTGGAACGAGAGGTCCGGCTGGATGCCCAGAGCCTCCTCACGCACCCTCTCGACGTCGAAATCGAAGTGGGGAAGCAGGTCTGCCTTGGTGACGAGAAACGCCTGCGAGGTACGGAACGCCTTGGGGTACTTCGCCGGCTTGTCGTCACCCTCGGGGGTCGAGAGGAGTACGACGCGAAGGTGCTCGCCGAGGAAGTAGCTCGCCGGGCAGACGAGGTTGCCGACGTTCTCGATGAAGACGAAGTCGTACGGTCCCGAGTCGCGCGCGGCCCTCCAGGCCTGCTCCACCATGTGGGCCTCGAGGTGTCACGTGCCGCCGGTGGTGATCTGAACGGTCTCGAAGCCGAGCGCCTCGATGCGCTCGGCGTCTCTCGCCGTCTCGATGTCTCCGACCAGAACCAGAGGACGCCCGCGCGGGCCGATCAACGGCAAGGTCGCCTCGAGGAGACTGGTCTTGCCTGCCCCCGGCGAGGACATGATGTTGACGACGAACGTCCCGCTTCGGTCCCATTCGGACTTGAGCTCGCGAGCGAGGTAGTCGTTCGCCTTGAGGATGTTCTCGACGACGGTGACGTGACGGACGGTGCTCATGACTCGATCTCCAGTTCCAGATCTCGAAGGATCAGTTCCTCGCCCTGCGTGATGTCGACGCACGAGGAGGAGCAGCGCGGGCAACGGAAGCAGGACCGTTCCTGGTCGAAGTCCTCCCCGCAGCGCCTGCAGCGCAGTCTGACGGGCAGCCGGCGGACCTCGAGCTCCGCGTTCGCGATGCACGGTCCCGACGGACGGAAGGCGAGGAACGCGCTCTCGAGGAGCTCCGGCACGACGTTCGAGAGGCCGCCGACCTCGACCACGATGCGGAGAGCGCGCCGCGCGCCGTGCTCCCGCACGATGCCCTCCACCTGCGAGTAGAGCGCCTGGACGATCGAGATCTCGTGCATGTCAGCAGATCCTCGGCAACTGTTCTCCGGAGAGCATGTCGAGGACGCGGCTGCCGCCGAAGCCCGTCGACAGGCGCACCACGCCGGGATGGTCGTCGACGACCTCGCCGATCACCCGCGCGTCCCTTCCGAGCGCGCTGCGCCGCATGGTCCGGAGCACCTCGTCACCGCATCCGGCGGCGACGAACGCCACGCACTTTCCCTCGTTGGCCACGTAGAGCGGATCGAGCCCGAGCACCTCGCACGCTCCCCGGACCTCCTCGCGGACCGGCACGCGCTCCCCCTCGATCCTGATCCCGACGCGGGCGCTCCGCGCGATCTCGTTGAGCACCGACGCAACGCCTCCCCGCGTCGCGTCGCGGAGCGCGTGGACCCGGTCACCCGCGCACGCGAGGACCGATTCGACGAGCGGCCAGAGGGAGGCCGTGTCGCTCGCGAGCTCGGTGTCGAACGAGAGCCCGTCTCGCAGGGAGAGGATGCTGATGCCGTGCTCCGCGATCGATCCACTGACAAGGACGCTGTCTCCCGCGGAGACGCGCCGCGGAGAGATCTCGATGCCCGGGACGATCTCGCCGATCCCGGTCGTGGTTATGAAGATGCCGTCCCCCTTGCCCCGCTCGACCACCTTGGTGTCTCCGGTCACCACCTGCACCCGCGCCGCCCGGCTGGACTCACTGACGGACCGCAGCACGCGGGAGAGATCCGAGAGCGGGAACCCCTCCTCGAGGATCAGCGAGAGCGCCAGGAAGAGAGGTCGCGCGCCGCACATGGCGAGGTCGTTCACCGTGCCGTGGACCGCGAGCGAGCCGATGTCGCCGCCGCGGAAGAAGGGCGGAGAGACCACGAAGCTGTCGGTCGTGAGAGCCAGCCGATCGCCTCGCGGCGCCGGCACGACGGCGCCGTCGTGAAGCTCGCGAAGGGCGTCGTTGTCGAACGCGGGGAGGAAGAGCTCCGTGACCAGCCGGTGCGTGAGCTTTCCCCCGCCACCGTGTCCGAGGGTGACGAGCTCACGAGTCCGGCTCGGGACTGGACATTCAAACCGCATGGTCGACATCCTCGTACTTCCGGAACGCGTGGTACGCCGAGCAGGCGCCC
Organism: Planctomycetota bacterium; assembly: GCA_041569895.1. Classification (GTDB taxonomy): domain Bacteria; phylum Planctomycetota; class UBA8108; order UBA8108; family JACQVS01; genus JBFFXF01. Next base: position 9,403 of record JBFFXF010000065.1, read on the forward strand.
TCCGTCGACACCATCGGCGCGCCGAGCGGCGTCTCGGGAGTGCAGTCGCGCCCGAAGGCGGGACAGTCGGCGGGTTTGGCCTTTCCCTGCAGGACGGCGCCCGCGATGCAGCGCGTCGACTCCTCGCTGGCGATCCCGGCGACGTGGAACCGGCGCTCGGCGTCATGGCGCGCGTAGCGCTCCCGGAGACGCAGCCCGCTGCGCGGAATCGCGCCGACACCCCGCCACGTCATGCCGGTGATCTCGAGCACCTCGTCGACGATGCCGCGCGCCCGCTCGTTGCCGTCACGACGCACCGAGCGGGCGGACTGGTTGCGCACCTCGGCGCGCCCCTCCTCGAGCAGGTCGACGAGCACCGCGAGCCCGTCGAGGAGGTCGAGGGGCTCGAACCCTGCGACCACGAAGGGAATCCCGTACTCCGCCGCGAGCTCCTCGTACTCCTCGCAGCCCATGATGGTGCAGACGTGTCCGGGAGCGATGAATCCCTGCACGCGGCAGTCCGCGTCGTCGAGGAGGAGGCGGATGGCGGGAGGCACGCGCACGTGCGACACCAGCACGGAGAAGTTTTCCCGGCCCTTCTCGGCGGCGAGCCAGACGGCCATCGCGTTCGCCGGAGCCGTGGTCTCGAAGCCGACCGCGAAGAAGACGACCTCGCGCTCGGGGTGCTCCTCGGCGATGGCGAGCGCGTCGATCGGCGAGTACACGACCCGGACGTCGGCGCCCCGGGCGCGCGCATCGAAGAGATCACCGTTCGAGCCGGGGACTCGCATCATGTCGCCGAAGGTCGCGAAGATCACGCCGGGGCGTGACGCGATGGCGATGGCGCGGTCGATCTTCTCGAGCGGCGTCACGCAGACCGGGCAACCGGGTCCGTGGATCATCTCGACGCTGTCGGCCAGCAACCGGTCGATGCCGTAGCGGATCAGAGTGTGCGTCTGGCCGCCGCAGATCTCCATGACGCGCCAGCGGCGGCTCGCGCGTCTGCCGATCCTCTCGACGAGAGCACGCGCCGCGCGAGGATCGCGATACTCATCGAGAAACCTCATGCTCCGTTGTCTCCCGCTGGCGAGGACGCACCACCGGCGAGCTCCGACGCCTCGAGCGCGTCGATCTCCTCGAGGTACTCGAAGACCCGCCGCGCCTCGTCCTCGTCGACGCGACTGATCGCGAAGCCGACATGGACGACGACGTAGTCCCCGACTCGGGCCTCCGGCGTGTACGACAGGTTGACGTCCCGGACAACGCCCCCGAACTGCACCTTGCCGTGGACGAGCCCGATCTCGTCTCGCTCGACGCTCATCACCTGTCCGGGAATTCCGAGACACATGGCTCCCTCCGACTCCGTGTCCTGTCGCGATCCTGCGATACGTCCAGCCACTCGCGGAGTATCGCCTCCGCCCGATCGACGAGATCCAGGAGCGCTTGCCGGACGACGACGGACAGCTGCGCCGAGGGGTGTGTCGACTCGGGAATCATGCCGAGGAGGCGCACCGACCTGCGCGGCCCGCCGTCGCGAAAGTGGAGCAGGGCGAGGAGGTCCGTCAGCGAGAGGTCGTGCACCGAGAGCTTCACCGGGAGCGAGGCCAGGAGGTCTCCGTCGGCGAATTCGAGGATGGTTCCCGGCTGGCCGTCGGCCCGGACCGCGTCGAGGATGAGGAGCCTGGGCGGACGGGACTCCGTCTCTCCGGTCGCGTCTCCTTCCATGAAGGGAAGCAGCAGGAGGCCCCTCGTGCCGCCGTCGACGTACTGGACGCGCGGGTGAGCGAAGCGCTGCTCGAGGATGCGGAGCGCGTGGACACCGAGCCCCTCGTCGCCGAGGAGGACGTTCCCGAGCCCGAGCACGACGACGCGCGATTCGTCCCGGTGTATATCGCGCTCAATCTTCATGTTCCGAGAGCTCCTCCCGCAACAGCAGCTTTTTTCCCGAGATCATCGTCTCGGCCCCGGTGGAGCGGCTGAAGACGGTCGTGTAGATCACCAGGTAGAGGTGGACGATGAGGAAGACGGCGAAAAACCACAGAGTCAGGTGGTGGACGAGGCGCACGGTGTTCAGGTTGTTGCCGAAGAGCCACAGCCCCCACGCCGCGATCGTGCGCCAGAACGCCGAGTAGTGGGCGTGAGCGTGAAGTGTGAAGCCGGTGATCACCGAGAGCAGGACGCCGAGGTAGGCGACGAGATAGCTGACGTTGGCCAGCGGGGTGTGACCGCGGTAGACGCGAAAGGTCCCGCGAGGATAGAGCAGGTCCCCGGTCTCCTCGGCGATGCCCTTCCAGCGTCGACGCGTGATGGGCAGCATCGTGGTCCAGCGGCAGAAGCGATTCCCCACGAATCCCCAGTAGAGACGCACGAGGAAGGTCGCCAGGAGAACGTACCCCGCGACGACGTGGATGAAGCGGATGGTCCCGAGGCTGAACGTCTCGGACGCCTCGGTCGGCGCCGAGAAGGGCGGCCGGCCGATCAGGAAGCCGGTGATCCCCAGGACGAGAATCGCGAGCGTCATCAGCCAGTGGGTCACGCGGACGGGTCGCTCCCAGACCTCCACGGAGATGACCTCGACCTTGCTTTCCCTCTCGTGCATGACCGGTGACTCGTGCACTGGCATGTGGTTCACCGAACCTTCACGCGGACGATCTCTCGACCGTCGGAGTCATAGACGTGCGCGGCGCACGCCATGCATGGGTCGAAGGAGTGCACCGTGCGGAGGATCTCGACCGGCGCCCGGGGGTCCCGGATCGGCGTGCCCTCGAGGGCCGCCTCGTACGGCCCGGGCTGACCGCGCTCGTCCCTCGGACCGCCGTTCCACGTCGAGGGAACGACGATCTGATAGGCGTCGATCTTGCCGTCGCGGATGGATACCCAGTGACCGAGAGATCCGCGCGGCGCCTCCATGAAGCCCTGGCCACGGGCCTCCCTCGGCCAGGTCGACGGTGTCCAGCGCGCCTTGTTGAAGGTGCTCGTGTCGCCTCCCTTGATGAGCTCCACGACGCGGTTGTAGGCGCGCGACAGATACTCCGCGAGCACCCACGCCTCGATGCCTCGAGCGGCGGTGCGCCCGAGTGTCGAGAAGAGGGCCGACGCCGGAACCTGGAGCTTGCCGAGCGCGGCGTCCACCTTCTCCTTGACCGACTCGTGCCCGCGAGCGTACGCGATGAGCATCCGGGCGAGCGGTCCCACCTCCATGCTGTGCCCGCGCCAGCGCGGCGACTTCAGCCAGCTGTATTTCCCGTCGACGTCGAGTTGCGTGTACGGCGGCCTCGGCCCGGTGTAGCCCGGGGCCGTCTCGCCGTCGAAGGGGTGGAGTCTCGCGGCGTCGCCGCTCGCGTAGCGGAACCAGGAGTGCGCGATGGCCTCCTGCACCTGCTCCGGGTCTCGCGGGTCCACGTCGTGAACCGTCGACAGGTCTCGATCGAGGATCGCCCCGCGTGGGAGGAAGAGCCGATCGACGTCGCTCATCGATCCGGCGGGCAGGTCGCCGTAGGAGAGATAGTTCCCGACGCCGCCTCCCCACTGCGCCCAGTCCTTGTAGAACCCGGCGACGGCGAGGAGGTCGGGCACGTAGACCTTCTCGACGAACTCCTGGATGTCGTCTATGTGCCCCTTGATCCGGGCGAGGACCTCGGCGTTGACGACCGCCGGGGAGGAGAGGTTGACCGACACCGGCACGCCGCCCACGACGAAGTTCGGATGCGGGTCCTTCCCGCCGAGGAGTGTGAGGATGGCGATGACGTGCCGCTGCCAGTCGAGCGCCTCGAGGTAGTGCGCCGTGCCCAGAAGATCGACCTCGGGCGGCAGGGCATAGGCCGGATGGTCCCAGTACGCCCCGGCGAAGATGCCGAGCTGCCCCGAGTCGACGAACTTCTTGAGCTTCTCCTGGAGCTCCCGGAAGTAGCCCTCGCTCGAGCTCGGCCAGGAGGAGATCGACTGCGCGAGCTCGGACGTCTTCTTCGGGTCGGCCGTGAGGGCGCGGGGGACGTTGACCCAGTCGAGCGCGTGCAGGTGATAGAAGTGCATGGTGTGGTCATGCACGTTCTGGGTCGCGAGGATGAGGTTGCGGAAGGCCTGGGCCAGCGCCGGCACCTCGATGCCGAGCGCGTCCTCGACGGCGCGCACGGACGCGAATGCGTGGACGGTCGTGCAGACGCCGCAGATGCGCTGGGCGAAGGCCCAGGCGTCGCGCGGATCTCGCCCGATGAGGATCTGCTCGATCCCGCGCCACATGGTGCACGAGGAGTACGCGCGCTGGATCGTACCGCCGTCGACCTCCGCCTCGATGCGAAGGTGCCCCTCGATACGCGTGATGGGATCGATCACTATGCGAGCCATGGCAGCCCTCCTTGACGGCTGCTCATTCCGAGTCCGGCCGCTCCTGCTCGCGGGTTTCCCCTTCCTTCTTCGCGAGCCTGTCGGCCTTCCTTTCGGCGCGCCGCATCAGCGCGGTGTAGACGGCATGCGCGGCCACCGCCGCTCCGGTGAGGGCCACGGCGCCCCCACCGATCCTGTCCGCCTGCGCCTCGACGCCGAAGCCCGTCGGCACCTCCGGAAGCCGTTCATAGAAGGGGGTGAACCGGTCCCAGAAAGCCCTCTCGGAGCAGCCGATGCACGGGTGCCCCGCCTTGACGGGCCAGCTTGTCCCCATGTTCCACCGGAGCGCCGCGCAGACGTTATACGTCTGCGGGCCCTTGCAGCCGAGCTTGTAGAGGCAGTAGCCCTGGCGCGCGCCGTAGTCGTCGAAGGACAGCGCGAACTGGCCGGCGTCGAAGTGGGGCCGGCGCTCGCAGGTGTCGTGGATCCGTTTGCCGAAGGCGAAGAGCGGTCGCTTCTGCGCGTCGAGCTCGGGAAATCGGCCGAAGACCAGGTAGTGGACGAGGAGCCCCATGAGCACGTCCGGATTCGCCGGACAGCCGGGGAGATTGATCACGGGCTTGTCGTGGATGAGGCTCTCCACTGCCACCGCGCCCGTCGGGTTCGGGCGAGCCTGGGGGAGCCCGCCGAACGCCGCGCACGTGCCGACGGCGACGAAGGCCAGCGCATACGGCTCGATATCCTTGAGGATCTCGACGGCCGTCTTGCCTGCGATCGTGCAGTAGACGCCATCGCCGGCGAGAGGCACGGAACCCTCGACGATGACGAGCACCTTGCCGCGGTTCTTCTCGAGGGCCTCGCGTCTGGCCTCCTCCGCCGATTCGCCTGCCGCCGCCATCAGCGTCTCGTGGTAGTCGAGCGAGATCGACTCGAGAAGGGCCTCGGCGACAGACGGCGAGTTCGCTCGCGTGAACGATTCGGTGTTTCCCGCGCAGTCCTGGAACTCGAGCCAGACGACCGAGGGCCGTTTGCCACTGGCCGGATCGACGGCTTCGGCGATGCGGGGAATCGCGGCCTCGGAGAGCCCGAGGAGGACGGCCATGCGCCCGCAGAATCGGAGGAATTCACGCCGGCTGGCCTCGCTGTCGGCGAGGGAATTCCTCTCCCAGCGGTCGAGGATGTCGAGAGCACCCATGGCGGCCTCCTTTCGGGCTGCGCCAGATGCCGTGACCCCCTGACGGAGGTGTGACGGAAGGGCAGAATTCGCAAGACCTGTGCCGTGGAGCGAGCAATCCTCGACATCACCCGGGCGCGGCACGTTACCCCGGCGTCCTCCAGCCGGAAAATGCGAAGGAGTTCGCACCCTGGGTGAGTTTTCCCGCCGATTCCCGTTCCAGCGCGGTCGGGAGGCTCACCCCGTGGCCGAGCCCTCGGGTGGAGCGCTTCGCACGAACTTGACCGGCTTCGTGAAGGCTCCCTCCGTGTCCGCGTGCTTGATGACGAACGCCTGGAGCTCTGCCGTCGACGCGGTCAGGACGATCTTCCCGTCGACGGCCTCGTGCCGCAGGGCGCCGGGTTCCGTCTTCAACAGTTCCTTCAGCCAGCCGTAGTCGAGCGAGGACAGGCTGAAACTCGTCTCCGCGAACTCCACCCGGTAGAACGTGTGCAGCGGCAGGAAATGCCACTTGTAGAAGTCGTTCTCGGCGATCGTCGTCTCCTCGGGGTAGAAATCGAGAAAGAGCGACTCACCGACCTTCGCGAGATGCGCGACAAAGCGACCCGTCCTCCCCTGCCGGTCGGAGAAGACGAAACCATAGGCGTTCTCGCCACGACGGGTGAATTCCCACCGCTCGGGGGAATCGTCTCGCGCCCAGACCCCGACCAGCGCAGGCCGGAAGACGAGGTCCTTCTGCGTGTAGATCCCGTGCAGCGAGGGGATGCAGCCGCCGAGAGCGACCAGCCCGGCCAGCGCCATGATCCGGACGGCGTGTTTCGTGTCCTTCCTTTTCATCGTGGGCTCCTCCCGATTTGCTCGTCCCGGTTCCGCGGAACCGCAGGGCCCTCCAGAAGACAAAACGCGCAAAATCCGTACCCCGGCGGCGCGCCGCGAAGGTATTCGACAAGGCCAGAGACCCGCTTCCGCCGGCAGCGCAGGCACGACAGCCCCTGCGCGTGACACCAGCGCTCTCACCGGGGACAATGGACAGGGCGGCTCCTGGCGGATGCACGTGTTTGAGCCTGGGCAGTGGCATGTTCACCCTCGAGGTCCTCTTTCCTCACCCCCGGTCAAGCGACGACGCCACCGATGAGAAGCTCGCGTGGGCGGTGTCGTCCCTCCTGGCGGCGTGGTACAAGAACGGGCAGGTGCTCGAACACCTGGGGGTCGGGAGAACGGAGGCGGGGTTCGTCGTCTGCCCCTACGTGTCCGAGGAGGACTCCCTCGACGATCGCCATGCAAGCGAGCACGTCGCCGAGGAAACCGAGAAGCTTCGTGGACTGGGCCTCTACCCGCCAAGGATTCGATCACTCGGCCCCGACGTCGAGGCAGAGAAAGCCTGCCCGTGCGACGCTCGCCCGTTCCTCTATCTCTGGACCGGCGAGATCCGCCTGGAGTCGCCGGTCCGGTGCGGGGAATGCAGATTGCCGGTGCCGATCTATCGACTGCCGTCGCCGCATTCGGACGCTCATTTGAACCTCCGCGCCTGGGCGGAGAGCTACAAGGCAACGGGTCGGCTCTTCACGTTCCACGACGGCGAGATCGAGGCCTTCGCCTACGCGCAACTCTCCAGCGTGAGCAGCGCCCTGACCAAGGAAGGGCGAGGCGTCGCTCGCGAGCTCGAGCGGGCCTCCGGGACGCCGGTGTTCTACGACATCGACCGGCACTACAGCGAAGGCCCGGATGCGGAACGCGAAAACAAGTGCCCCGGTTGCGGGCGTGACTGGCGAGTCGAGGACCGCGAGGCGGTCGGATTCGACTTCTTCTGCGAGCCATGTCGACTCGTCGCCGAGCAACCCATCGACGAAATGCTGCCCGAGTGGTGGTCGCGCTGGAAAGACCGCGTCCATCGCTGACGATAGACTGCTCTCGGTGATTGCATTCAGAGGAGAGCGCCATGCCGCAGACGCCGTGTTGCCTCGACCTGATCGAGTTGACGATGGAGGTGGAAAGCGCCTTCGGAGTCGAGATTCGCGACGACGTGGCATCGAACATCTGCAATCCCGGCGAGCTCAAGCGCTACCTGCGATCGGTCCTGCCGGCGGCCACGGATCGCGTCTGTCTCACGCAACGCGGTTTTCATCGACTGCGCGCAACGCTCACCCGAATACTCGCCGTGCCGCGCTCGGCGATCCGGCCGGAGACGACGTGGAGCGCCGTCGTGCCGGGACGAGACCTGCGACGGCTCTGGGCCGTACTCGGACGGCGGTTCGGCAGGAGACCGCCGTGCTTGAAGAACCCCTGGAAGGAACGATTCGTCGTCGCGTGCGGTCTGCTGTGGCTGGGCCAGCTGGCCGGCATCCACGCATTCGGCAATTCGCTGTACTGGTTCCTCGCCCTGCTGCTCGGAACGTCGCTCCTGCTGCTTCTCTATCTCGGCACGTCCTCCCTCCAGTGGCAGGCACCCGGTCACGTCGCGTCCGTGGGCGCGACGGCGAGGTTCCTGGCGGCAACGGCGCCGTCCACGTTGAAGAGATCGAACGACGGCTGGTCCCCGGAGGAGATCTCGGAAGTCGTGAACGCCCTGGTCGAGCGGACACTCCGCGTCGGGAAGGCGTCGGATGCCGCGTGGATACCGGAGCAGAGTTGAGATGGTCGCCACGACGACGGAGCGGGAACTGAAGCGGACGCTTATCGCTGGCCTTCTTCTTGCGCTTGGCTCGCTTGCCAGTGGCTGCGGTGACACGTCCTACGTCATTGTGCTCCGGATTCCAGACGACTTCTCCGGGATCGTCCGATTCATTCAATCCGATGACGGTCAGGATCCAGACGCGATAGGAGGCGTCGTGATCTACGACGTGCCGCCAAGCGGCGTCGTTCGGTCCAGAACCCATGAGTACCTCGAGAGCTGGCACCAAATCGAAGCTGAAACCGTGAGTGGAAGAAGGATCGGCATGGGTTCTCACAGCTCCGACGACGGGAAGGTCGCGGTGTTCGCTTTGGCAACGGTCCTGGACCATGGCGACGGAGATCGGCTGCACCGCTCGTATCTTATCGGGACGCGCGACCAGTATGAGTCGGTCGTGGAGAAGGGTGAGTGGTGAGCAGGGGCGCGCGACGGGAACCGCAAGCCAGGGGGAATCGGGCCAGACTGATCGCCGCGATCGCCGCCACGATCGGCGCGGCCACGGTGGGCATCTGCCTTCTCTACTCCAGGGACATCCTCCTTCACTGGCATCTCCGGGCTCTGACGCGGGACGGATCGCGCTTCTTGGAGTACGCGGAGTCCGAGAGCGAACTCCTACGTGCAGTCGCAGAGCGATTCACCGCCACGGAGAAGGGCAAGCGCCGGGTCTTCACGGATTATTTCGAGGGCGCACGCGTTTACATCGACTACGTCTGGGAAGAGGTCGGGGAGAGGACGCCAGTCCGCGGCTTCGTGATCGTGTATTCCCCCTGGGTATCCGCGAGCATGTTCGGTCCCGGCGTCGGTCGCGATCATCTCCTCGGAGACCTCAACGCTTTCCTCACTCTGGATCGTCGACGCCGCTACCAAGCACTCGAACCGCACCTGCCCGCGCTCCACGGCCGGACATGGTCGGTCCCGGACTTCCCCGACCACGAACTCCGATTCATCGCCGGTGACAGGGCAGCGCGGTGGGTCGGTTACTACCCAGATTTCAGCGTGGAGGGCGTCGCGAGCGACGGATACTTCACCGCAGACTCGCTCACCGACACCGACATGAAGGTTCTCGCCGGACTGTCCGCGCTGGTCTTCTACCGCCGTGGGACGGAGCCGCCGGACGGCGCATGACCGGCGACCAGGGCTGGCTCCGGGAACAGCGCCGCCGGCGCATGACTGTGCCGTGCGGCGCTGTCCCGGCCAACCGCAGATCAGATCGTGAACGGCTTCGCTCCCGCCCAGCGCCTGCCCTGGAGCCACCGCTTCGAGGACAGAATCGACGCGTAGACGATCCGCTCGCCATCCCGCACCACCTGTCCGACGAATCGACCCGGCTCGAGCGTCTCGAGGTTCAACCCCTCGATCTCCTCGTCCGCGGTCAGGGTGAGGCGCTCGTCGAGCAGCTCGCGTACCAGGGACCTGACGCGGCTCTCCTCCTCGGCGGCGATCTCCTCGACCGCCCGTCCGAGATCATCGAGCGAACCGATCTCCTCCGGCAGCGGGACCCGGGTGCCGGGCGGTGCCGGCGGGGTCTCGCCCTTGCTTCGCGCCACCTGAATGGCGAGCGATCCGTAGCACTCACGGATCAGAGCCGGCCAGACGGACTGCCAGTACGCGTGTGACGGCGCCCGCTCGATGCCGACGACGTGATCGTCAATCAGGATGATCGCGCCGACCTGGTGCGGCACGCATTCGAACTCGGCCACGAACTCGTCGAGCTCCCTGCCGAATCGCTCCAGGAAGTACTCCAGGTGGCTGGCTCCCTCGATTCCCATCTCGCGGTTGAAACCCGCGATGGCGCCCCACAGCTTGTCGTAGCCCTTCGAATTCCGGTCCTTCAGCGCCTGCTCGCGGAGTGCGAACGGGAGAATGATCATCTGGTAGTGCCCGCTCCGGATGAGCCCGCCCTGGGTCTGCTGGACGCACCGCGCCGTATCAAAGGCGCGCTTGTCGCGCGCCTTGACGAGCCCGGCGTGGGCCATGGCATGGTCCTGCGCCGATTCCTGCACGACGTAACCCGTGTGGCAGGGGACGATGAGCAGAGTGTCCTCCGAGTTGTCGAAAACCAGCGTCCCGTAGTGCGTCGTTGTCACTCCGACGCCCACCTCCGCGGGCGACACGAAGCGATCGTCGGTCAGGTCGCTGGTGAGTGGAATCACCTGCATGTACCCGACGCTCTGGACGCGCGAGGCCTCCGTGCCACGAAGGACTTCCGCCAGGGTAATGGTCTTCTTGCGCTTGCCAAAGATCATGCGTCCGCCTCGATTTCTTTCGTCACACTGCCCGGCGTCACGAGAGCCGGCAGGGTCATGCCGAGAAGTGCAGCCACCCCACGCTCGAGATCGATCTCGAACGCGGCCTTGAGGAGACCGATGCCGATCCCCTCGGTGTTGCTGACCGGCAGCGTCGGGACTTCCGCGCTGAGGAGACGAACCGCCCCGGTCTCACGCGCGAAAACCGGCGACAGCTGGAAGATCGGCGTGGAGATCCCGAGCCGTCGCACCGCGTGGACGACTTCGTCCGTGCGGCGAGACGGCGCGTTCTCGTATCCGTCGGTCACCATGAAAATCGCCTCCGGATCCCGTCGCAGAAGAGCGACGAGCCCTGCCGCCAGGGACGTGTCGCCCCGCGTCTCCACCAGCCCATGGACGGGCGCCGGGCGCCCGTCACCGGTCGACACAATCGCCTCGTCCGCCGCCGCGCACAGGAGATCCCGCACGGCGAGAGCCACGGCGATCGGCCGGCGCTTCTGCGTTTCGTGTCCCCTCATCGACGCGGACCCGTCGAGAAGCACGGCAACGCGGCCGAAGCGGACCGGCAGTCGTTCCGCCGCCTGCCGTGCCTTGATCGCGAGCTGCCTGCGAATGTCGCTGCTCATGCCCATCTCGAACGCGTACAGATACAGCCGGACGGCGTCGTACCTCGAGAGATCGAGGCGAACTTGCACGTCCGCTTCCCGCGCCTTGCGCTGAAGCCCCATCCGCTGACCCGCGGTGAGCTGCTTTCTCGTGAGCTCGAGCACCTCGGCGCTCGTGCGGTCCCGGTGATAGCGGCTGCGGATCCCCTCGAGGACCTCGTAGGGCAGCACGTGACCGCTCGGGAAGTCTCGCTTCGCATCGGTGTAGGCGCGCAGCCTCGGAAGGGTCAGATCCCGCTCCGCGCCGAGCACAAACCGAACACACTGCTCGATGTCGTTGCGATCCTCCTCCCGCTCGACGTACCGGCGCAGATGACGCTGGACGATGCGCCGTTCCTTCTCGCTGAGAGCAGCCCCGGACTTTTCGAGAATCGACCTGAGGATGCCCGCCGTCTTCTTGCCCCACGCATGCTCGAGCGCGCAGGCCAGCTTTCGCCTGTACTTCACGGCGCGGTGCTCGGAGAGTCCCCCACCGAGAAGCGACCGGAGAATCAGCTTCCTCGTCCGCGCGTTGTTCACGCGGGCCTCGCGGAGCTGCCCGAACAGCTTGAGCATCCGCTGCGGCGGGAGCCCGGTCACGAGCCTCCGAAGAACCTCGCTCTCGAGATCGAGCGAGAGTACCGCTTCACCGTCCCGGACGATCGACAGCAGGCGCCGGACGCCCAGCTGCCGAGCGTAGTCGGTGGCCCCCGGGAGCAGCAGAGTCGCCGCGTAGATGCCCCGGTCGACAGCGAAGAGCGCCTCATGCGCGGCCAGCACGGCCCGCTCTTGCTCTTCACGCGTGTTGTAATAGGTCGCGCGCGCCGTGGCGGTCACCGCGGCGTCGAGAAACGACCCGAAGACTGCCGGGAGTGCCCGCCGCTGTCCCTCCGTCAGATGCCCGAGGGACACGGGAGCGAGCTCCGTCCCGTGTCTCTGCATGATGATCTGATCCATGGCCCTGCCCCGAAACGTCGCGAATCTCGAAAAGAAGCCGGGGGAGGACGCGGGTCAAGAAAGGAGGAGGATTCGAACCTCCGACTGCACCATCGAACGGTGTGCTCTAACCTACTGAGCTATCGGTATTGACGCGCAAGTCCCCGGCTTGAATCGATTTCCCCAAAAGAAACAAGCCGCCCGTCCCCCCTTCCGGCGTCGACCTTCAATCACCCCTGAGGCGATTCGCCGACCTGGAAGGCGGGACGCGTTCACCATAGACGAACGCAGGCGGGGAAAGTTGCAAAAAAATAGGCGGACCGCGGTCGGCGCTGGCGATACGGTGTTTGCTCGACGGCTGGCACCCTCGCCGCGGATCTCGCTGCGAGCGGAACGCCGAGGGGCCGCGGAGAGTCGTACCGGGCAGCGGGAGTAACCAGCGTTGGACACGGCGCTACGCGCCACAGGAGAACGACAGAATGGCGAGACGGAAGAAGCGCAGGAAGCGGGACGTCGAGAAGGACTATCCGCGGCGGCAGCTCATCGTCAAGCTGCGCCGGCTGGCGGACTGCCTCGAGGACGGCACCCGCTTTCGCATCCAGGTGGCCGGAGAGCGCGTCTCGGTGCCGCCGACCGCGGTGATCAACATCGAGCACGAGCGAGGCGCGTCCGACGAGGAGATCGAGTTCCAGCTCAAGTGGAAGCTCGAGGAGGAATAGTCGCGGCGCGCCTGATCGAAGTTGCGCCGAACACCGTCACCGCCGCTGCAGGAAGGCCAGCAGGTCGGCCATGTCTCTCAGCGACAGGTCGGCCTCGAGGCCTTCCGGCATGAAGGACCGGTCGGTCGATGTGAGCTGGCGGATGGCGCTGCGGAGGATGGTTCGCCGCGAGCCGTCGGCGAGGTGCAGGAGGATGCTGTTTCCGGTCTCGCCGACGATGAGGCCGTGGACGACCTCGCCCGAGGTGAGCGCCGCCGAGTACGCCACGTGGCGGGGATCGACGGCGGCGTTCGGGTCGACGATCGCGGTGAGGAGCGCCTCGCCCGAGCTGTCGGTCAGCGCGCGGAGGTCCGGTCCGATCTCGGTTCCGACGCCGTCGATGGCGTGACACGCCGAGCAGCTCCTCTCGAAGAGCTCGCGACCCCGAGAGACCAGTCCGTTGAGACCGATCGCCGGCCGGAACGCGGCGACGCGATCGGCTCGATCCTCGGCGGGATCCACGGCGAGGACGCTGCGAGCCCGCGTCGCGAGTTTCTTGTCCCCCAGCGAGACGAGACGCTGACGCTGGGCCGCGTCGATGGTCGCGACGGGCACCGCGCCCGCCTCGATGGCGTCGAGGAGCGCCCTCGTCCAGGCCGCGCGCGAGACAAGCGCATCGAAGACCGCGGATCGCACGCCGGGTACGTGCGATCGCCACGGCGCGAGCAGGGCCGCGGGGTCGCCGCCGAGCTGGCGGAGTCGACGCACCGCGGCGATCTGCACCGGGCCCGGCACGGTCGTGGTCAGAAGATCGGCGAGGATGTCGCGGTCTCGCGAGCGCGTCGCCGCCTCGCGACCGAGAAGCGACACCGCGGCACGGCGCACGCCCTCGGGGTTCTCATCGTCGTCGGCCACGCTCGAGGCGCGCTCGAGGACCGATCGCGCCCGCCCGGTCAGCGACTCGAGCTCGGTGTCCTTCCTCGCCAGCTTCTCGAGAGACATCCGCTTCGCCGAGAGGACCTCCATGAAGCGCGCCAGCGCCTCGAGTCGCCACGCCTCGAGCTCCGCCTGTTCCGCGACGAGTGGCGCGAGGAGCACCGCAACCACCGCGAAGCGGTCGGTCTCGAGAGCGAGCGCGAGGAGCGGCGAGGCGAGGTCACGCAGGCTTCCCTCGCTCTCGGCGACCCTCCGGGCGATCGCTTCCTGATGCGCCAGCGCCGAGCTCAGGATGGCGGCGCGCATCCATCGGTTCGCGTGATCGCGCGCGGCGAGCTCGCCGAGCGCCGCGCCGGCGCGCGGATCGCTCCACTCGCCAAGCGAGTGCGCGAGCTGCAGCCTGACGTCGGCATCGGCATGGCGCGCGTGCGCGACCGTGGCGTCGACGACTTCGGTGGAGCTCTCGAGAGGCTCGGCGAGCCGGATCGCGTGCCGCACGATGCGCGAGTCACCGTCCGCGAGCGCGCCGAGGACGACGCGAGGAGCCAGCGCCCGCATGCCGTCGAGCACGCAGAGCGCGTGGAGTCGCGCCAGGGGGCGCCGATCGCCCAGGGCCATGCTCTCGAGCGCCGGGACGCGCGACGAGTCGCCCTCCTCGACGAGCATCCGGTGGGCAAGGTCGCGCACGATGCCGTTCGAGCTGCCGAGCCGCTCGAGCAGCGCGTCGGGTGTATCGCCGGCGAGGACCGGGATCGCTCGGGCACGCTCCCCCACCGGGACGACGCGATAGATGCGGCCGCGATCGTCGCCGGAGCGGTAGAAGGGACGCAGCTCCTCTCGCCCGGCAGGCGGCAGCCAGTCGGGATGCTCGATCATGTAGCGGTACATGTCGACGATCCAGAGCGCGCCGTCGGGTCCCGTGCGCGCCATCACCGGGCGACACCATCGATCGGCGCTGGCGAAGAAGTCGTGCTCGCCCTCCCTCGTGTCGACGGTCGCGTCGAAAGTGACGCCGGCGCTGGTGAGCACGGCGTGCTGGACGATGCCGTGGAACGGATCGCACGTGAAGACGCGCGTCTCGGGGCCGCGCTCGAAGAGCAGGTCGTCGCGATAGACGCCCGGCCCGCACGCCGAGGTGAAGCGCGTCGCGTGCTCGAAGCTGTGGTAGCGCTTCTGCGGCGTCTTCGCCGGCCACAGCGTCGGATTGGCGCCGCGCAACTGGTGGCGCGCGTCCGGCGCGGGCACGTGCGGATTGCGGCTCGAGTAGTGATCGGCGAGCACGTAGTGCCAGACGGGGAAACTGTTCTGGACGCCGAACCAGTGATCCCAGTCGTCGCGCACGCGCCCGAACTGCGACGGCCCCGATTGCGGTTGCAGCAGTCCCTCGGCTGGCCGGATGCGCAGGTCGCGGCTGCCGAGCGCGATCTCCTCGCCCGTCTTCACCGAGCGCACTCGACGGTCCGCTCCATGGCCCGCGTGATGCCCGCCGCTCGCGCAGTAGATCCAATTGTCGAGACCCCAGCGCAGGCCGTTGACGCGCAACTGCTGATTGCCGGGAAGGAAACCGGAGTAGAGCACCTCGCGGCGATCGGCGCGGCCGTCGCCGTCGGCGTCCTCGAGGTAGAGGATCTCGGGCGCCGCGGTGACGATCACGCCGCGACGCCAGACGAACACGCCGTTCGGGAAGCTCAGTCCCTCGGCGAAGAGCGTCGATCGGTCGAAGCGTCCGTCGCGGTCGTCGTCCTCGAGGACGCGGATGCTGCCGCCGGGCTCGTCGCCGCCGTGCATGCCGGACGGGTAGTCGACCATCTCGGCGACCCAGAGCCGTCCCGCGGCGTCCCAGTCGATGGCGACCGGATCGCGGATCAGCGGCTCGGCGGCGACCAGCTCGAGACGGAAGCCGCGTCGCACGCGCGTCGCGCGGAGCGTCTCTTCCGGCGACCGTGGCGGGGTGTCGGGACGGGCGCGCTCTTGCGGCGTGGGCGCGTCGCCCGGATCGAGACCCGACGCGCGGAAGATGTCGCCGACCTCTTCCGTGGTCAGCGGTCGATCGAAGACCGCGACGTGATCCAGACGACCGCGGAGGTTCGCGAAGTTGTCGTTCCGTCCGCCAGCGAGGATCTCGGTGGCGCCCTGACGCGGATAGGTCGGCTCGAGCTCGCCGGAGATCTCCGGCTCGGCGCGGCCGTTCAGGAAGCCGGTGACGCGACCGCCATCGCGGACGAGGACGACGTGGTTCCACGTCCTCGGCCCGATGACCTGCTCGCCGCCGAGCACCCGGTTCTTCTGGTTGCCGTTGAAGACGATCAATCGACCGCCGTGCGAGTGCGTGCCGCCGATCCCCAGGTGCTCGCCGGGCGCGCCGTCGGCGAGGTCTCGCCCGCGAGAAAAGAAGTAGCCGGTGACCGGACGCGACGTGTTGGGAAGCTCGTTGAGGAACCACAGCGCGACGCTGTAGCGATCGCCGAGGTCGTCGAGCCTGGCCTTCAATCGCCCGCCCGTGAAGTTCGCGCTGGTCGAGGCGGGCTGGCGCGTCGCCGCGCCGGACTCGAGCTCTGCGTGTCGCTCGTTGCCGCTGGCGTCCCGGACGCCCCACGGCTCGACGATCGGCCAGTACGCCACCGGGCGCGCCTCGCGGATCGCCGCGACCTGTCGCTCGACATCCGCCGGCGTCTCGGGTCGCGCCTCGAAGCCGCACTCGCCCGGCGGCGGAGGCGGCGCCGTGATCCCGCTGGCGGCGAAATGGCGCGCCACGTCGCTCGGCGTCAGCGCCCGATCGAACACCGACACCTCGTCGATCCTTCCCTCGAGCGGCGGCGCCGTCGGGCTGCCTCCCCCGAACGTCATCGAGGCATCCTCGCCCGTTCGTGCGAGCACGCCATCGATCTCGACGCGGCCGTTCAGGGAGACGCTCAGGTGATCGCCCGCGCGCGCCACCACGACGTGGTTCCACCCGGAGCCGATCGGCGTCTCGCCGCGCCATTCTCCGATGGCGAGCGTCGTCGCATCCGCGCGCGCGTCGTCGGTCGCGCTGACGAGGCGGAGCTCGTCCGATCCGAAGCGGAACAGCGTGCCCCGCTCGGCGCGGTCGTCGCTGATGACGCCGTTCGAGAACCAGAGCTCGACCGAGTACTCCGCGCCGAGGGCGAGGTCGCTCGCCTCGACGTGGCCGCCCGCGAGGTGCACGCAGCGGTTCGGGTGGTCCATGGAGAACGCGGCCGACTCGGGGCCCGGCAGGTAGAAGGCGACGCGGGGCTCGATCTTCGCCGTGCGACCGTGACCGCTCGAGTCGGCGACAGTCGCGCCGCGGAACTCCTCGAGCCGCCAGTAGGCGAGCGGTTTGTCGGCGAGCACGGTCGCCGCGTACGCGCCGTGGACCAGTGGCGGATCGCGCCGCGACTCGCCGGAGGCCTTCTCGAGCAGCTCGAGGACGATCTCGACGATGCGCGGCTCGGCCTCGACCTCGAGGCCGGCCGTGCGGGCGGGCCAGGTGTTGTAGCCTCCCAGCGCGTGCTGCTCCGGCGGCGGGATGTAGCCCGCCGCGCCGTTGGCGAGCGAGAGGTTGACGGTCGGCTGGAGCGGGCTGCGCGCCTTGAGCTCGAGGCCGGTGAGCGCGTAGACCTCGCACGGGATCGCGGTCACGCCGAGGTCGCCGATGCGCGCGGCCTGCAGGACGACCTCCTCGGTGGGGTTCTCGTGCAGGAAGAAGGCCTGCTCTGCGTAGACCTCGGGACGGTTGCGCGGGCGGCGCGTGCGGTCGGGCAGCACCTTCCTCGCCCACGCGAGGCGATTCTCATCGGGGGTGCGTCGTGCGAAGGTGACGCGCCGTTCCGCCATCGCCAGCGGCACGTCGCGCGAGTAGCGCACGTGGCGGAGCGCCTCGAGGGCGAGGTCGACCAGCTCGGTGGTGTACTGCTCCATGCCGATCGACACGGCCGGGCGGCTGTAGTCGCCTCGCCAGAGGTCGCCGCTCGTCCCCTGCGAGAGGATGCCGACGAAACCGTCGTCGCCGGGCGCCAGGCGCGCCTCGACCTGTCTCGCGAAGAGTCCGAAGAAGTCCGGCGAGAAGCCGCCGCCGAAGCCGAAGTAGTGCATCGAGTAGTTGCCGAGCAGGGCGATGGGGCGGCCGTCGACCCGGCGCACGGCGAGGATCGACAGCGCGGGGTCCTCGGGGCCGGACGGGCCGACGTAGTCGGGGTTCCGGTAGCCGGGGTGCATCATGGCGCGGATCGTCCGCTCGCCGAAGGGATCGACGTCGGGGCGATCGAGCCGTCGAATCCAGCGCCGGCACGCCGTGTGGTCGGGAGCGTCGACGACGGTGAAGCCGAGCTCCGCCGGCTCCTCGCGCCTGGCGGCCTCGACGATGGCGCGCGCGATGAGGGGCGGCAGCTGCTTCGTGTACGCCGGGTCGGCGCGCGATCCGAGGCAGTAGTCCATGGCGCTCGGAGCCGTGTGCGTGTGGGTCGCCGAGATGAGCACGCGCTCGCGCGGGATGCCGATCTCCGCGGTGACGCGCGCCTTGACGTCGTCGCAGAGGTCGCGCGGCACCATGCAGGAATCGACGATGGCGATCGCGACGCGCTCCTCGCCGTCGCTGAGGACGAGGGCGCGCGCGTGCAGGGGCTGGGCGACGCGATCCGCGGTGCGCTCGAGAAAGCCGCCGTTCTGGATCGCGGGCAACGTCGTCGGCGAGATGTCGACGGCGCTGGCGCCGGCCCGCAGAGGGCGCGTGGCTGGAGCGTCGGGCGACTCGTCCGCGGCGAGCGCGCCCGGCGAGAGCGCCAGCGAGAGGACGAAAGACAGGATCGCGGCGTGGGAAATCTTTGGAGTCATGTCCTTCCTCGAGTGCGACCGACCCGCGCATCCTACCGGAGGCGGGATGGGGGAAGCTACCCCGGTGATCGCCGGGGCGCCGCGTCCTTTCGGTCCTTCCCATCCGTTCCGTCGCCCGGCATCCGGGCGGCGCGGACCCGATTCGCCGCGGGAGCGCGGGACGTCGTCGGTGATGAGCGCCGAAAGCGCGCCCTCGAGGGAGGCGGCCGGGAAGGGTCCAGGTTTTGCACCCCCGGCGGGAGAGATGGCGCCGTCTCTCCGCCCTCTCGGGGAGGGCGCGGGAGCGTCGGCGCTCCGGGAATCGGTCGTCCAGGAGTGACCCCCGTCGAGCAGCGGGCGAACCCCGAGACCCGCCGACGGGAGAACGAGCCAGGTGCCCGAGATGGGAAGAAACCTCCGCGCCCGTCTGTTTCCGTTCGTCGTGATGTCCGTCGTGATGTCCGTCGTGCTGGTTCCGGAGCCGGGCGCGACCCTCGAGTTGCCCGCGGTCGGACTCGACACGCCGAAGCTCGAGACGTTCCAGGCGACGCTGCCCGTGGGTGACGGTGTCGTCATCGATCTCCGCCTCCGGCACGACGAGAGTGGCAAGCTGGTCTGCGGCGGCGACTGCACCGTCGACGGGGCCAGCGTCGACGTCAGGGGACGCATAAAGAAAAGGAAAGGCGTCGATACCTACGACCTCTCGCTCAGGAACCGGGAGGAGAAGGTCCGGGTGAAGATCCGCGGCGCCCTCGGAGACGGGGCGGCGCCGACGGCGCGGATCGCCTACCGGGGACCCGGGGGGAAGACCGTCGAGCCGCGGCAGCCGGTGACGCTCTCGGCGTCCGCGGTCGTGGCCGAGCTCTCCATCGAGCCCGAGTTCCGGCAGGGCGGCAAGATCACCGGAACCGGGACCATCATCACCGGCTACGACAGCGTCCCCCGGGCCGCGACTCTCCGGGGGCGGTGCAGGGGAGAGTCGATCCGGTTCTCGCTCAGGTCGGGCGCCAGGAAGCTGACCTTCCTCGGCGAGCGCGCGGGCGACTTCTTCGTCGGCACCCTGTCGTTCAGGCTCCGCCCGGCACGGGGAGGCGAGCCGGATTACGCGGTTCCCGTCGGGCTCTCCGATGTGTTCTGCTCTCTCGTCGGGCGCACCCAGTACGTTCTCGTCATCGCGCGACCGCCCGGCGGGGACGGACTCGCCTTTCCGCTCGGCATCAATCGGCGGGGCATGGTGGTCGGGTACTCCGGTCCCGAGCCCTTCCATCCACTGTCGCGCCCGATGCGAGTGCTGCTCGTCGGGTCGAGCCCCGTCGCCGAGACCCTCGAGGTGAGGGAGAGGCAGTTCGGGTTCGCGCATGGCGTCAACGATGAGGGAACGATTCTCGTCGGCGAGAACGACCGGCGTCCGGTGGCGTGGATCGGCCGGTCGACGGTGACCATGGCCGTGCCCGAGGGGTACTTCTCCGGCGTCGCCCGCGCCATCAACGTCGCCGATCTCGTCGTCGGCAGCTTCGCCGACTACGACGACGCGTTCCCGGTCGGTCCGCGACCGTGTGCGTGGCCGAGCCCGACCGGCACGCCAGTCGTCCTGCAGACGCTGTCGGACGACCTGCCCGTCGGCATGGCGGTGGCGGTGAACGACGCGGGACAGATCGCCGGCTCGCTGCTCTCCGACGCGGGATTCGTTGCCGTGCGGTGGGACGATCCCGACGCCGCTCCCGTCGTCGTCGGCGGGCTCGAGGGCGCGGTGCTGAGCGAGTCTCGCGCCATGAACGCGCACGGCGACATCGCCGGACGCAGCAGTTTGGAGGACGACACCGTCCAGGCGTTCCTCGCCAGAGCCGGCGGGGCGCCGGAAGGACTGCCCTTCCTGCCGGGGGGCGACGGGTACGCCGAGGCGTTCCACCTGGACGACGAGGCGCGCGTGGTCGGCACCGCCCGCGCCGCCGACGGGAACCCGCACGCGGTGCTCTGGCACGACGGCGAGGTGATCGACCTCAACGACTGTCTGCCGGACGTGCCGGCGAGCGTGCTCTACCTCTCGTCCGCGGTCGGCATCGACAGTGCGGGTCGCATCGCCGTCGAGGTCGTGCTGGAGGGTCGGCCCGAGCAGTTGCCGCGCACGGTGGGCCTCCTCCTGCCCGCCGACGGCTGCCGGGCGCCGATCGAGTGAGGCAGGGCCCGGGGAACGGAACTCCCCCCACCCCCCCCACCCCGACCCAGGTTAATCTTTTTCCCCCCGCCGACCAGGCCGGGGATTGACGCAAGGGCTGAATTCATCGCCTCTTGAGTCGCCGGGCGACCGGCCGGGA